>SOIS01000206.1 GCA_004375965.1 Candidatus Cloacimonadota bacterium
TATTCCTCACGTAACTTTCTTGCCAATCTCCAGTGTATTATGAAGATAGGTAAAATGATAACAAAACATATGAGCATATTGGTCAGGTTCTGCATGCCGTCACGTTTTTCACCCATTATTGCGATTTCTTTTTTGTCCTGCCAGCGTATTCTGAGTTCTTCATCTGTCAATTGTACTGCACCCTCTGTTTTTTCCCAGTCGGTTTTGAAACTCTGAAATGTAGCGACCTTTTTCCATTCCCATTTAGGTATGGTAAACTCTGGTGAGATAATCTTTATTACACCATATATTCCAACACATAGAAAGATTATGCCAACACCCAGACATATTACACATACTACGTAAGCGTATACCTGCTTGGTAACTTCTTTCTTCATGCTACCTCCTTTTTAAATGATTATTTTCCATCCCTCCATTTATGGAGCGATTTTCAGATGACATCTGTCTTCTGACTCACATCCCTTATCCTCATTTTTCCTTTATACTTCATCCTGCTTCAACCCTATATAAAGAGGTTGATTTTCGATTCTCTTGCTTCCTGGATGTAAGCGCCAACAGCGCCATACTCATCAATCACATTTTCAAGTAGATCCGCACGTTTAATACCCATTATTTCTATCGTCATTTCACAGGCAATGATTTTTCCTCCCAGGGCTTTGTAATCCTCGAGGAGCCTTTTTAAGTGAGCAAGCTTTACCTTTTTCATTCGTTGCTTTATCATCCATTTACCCAACCCAAGAAGGTTCATTCTTGAGAGGGGTCCTTTTTCCAGCCCACCCTTCACGAGACGCTGAAGTCCCCAGAAAGTGAAGAAGAGAGATGCTTCCATACCCATAGCAAGTGCCCCATTAGCAATGATAAAGGCACTATAGATTTTATCCATATCTCCGCTATGAACTATAATAGTAGCTTTATCTTTCATCTTTTACCCTCCTTGCAAGAATATAAACTGCATGTTGAAAAACTTACCTCACTTAGTATATTCACCAGAAAGCTATCAAGAAAACTGTATTTCAGATATTTATATCTTGATTTATTATAACAAATCTTTTATTATTGTCAAGTAAAACAGACGACCAGATCTGTTATAGCCGAACTTAGAAAAATTCTTGTTGACATTTATTTTGAATATTATTAAACTGGATGTAATGTTAAAAGAGGCAGAATTTTTTGAGAGGATTGAAGATAAAAGAGTTAGATGCACACTTTGTCAGAGAGAATGTTTAATTTCTACAGGTAAGAGAGGCTTTTGCGGAGTAAGAGTAAACATTGATGGAGTTCTCAAGACACTTATCTATGGAGAAGTTGCTTATATTGCCGTTTCTCCCATTGAGAAAAAACCGTTTTTTCACTTTTATCCCGGAAGCACCTGGTTATCTCTTGGCACGCTCGGTTGTAATTTTAAGTGTCCGGGATGTCAGAACTGGGATATAGCACACAAGGTTCCAGAGACTATGGAAGAAAGTGATATAATTCCTGAGTGTAACTACTTTACTCCAGAGGATGTTATAAACGCAGCAAAAAAATATAATTGTCTTGGCATCTCCTGGACATACAATGAACCAACTATCTGGTTTGAGTTTGCATATGAAACTTCGAGACGTGCAAAGAAAGAGGGTTTGCTTTCAAATTATGTTTCAAATGGATTCATCTCACCTTTAGCCCTTGACACAATTGCTCCCTATCTTGATGCAATAAGGATAGACGTTAAGGGTTTTTCGAAGAGCACTTATAAAAAGATTGCTCATATTGATGATTTTAAGGGAATACTCAGTATAGCTGAGAGAGTAAAGAGGAAACATGGAATGCATCTTGAGATAATCACAAATCTTATTCCTCAAATAAATGACAATGAGAATGAATTAAAGGGTATTGCAAAATGGATTAAGCAAAAGCTTGGAAGTGAAACACCGTGGCATATAACAAGGTTCTATCCTGCTTGCAAACTCTCCCATATTCCTCCGACGCCTATCTCACTTCTTGAACGTACAAGGGAATTGGCTATTAAAACAGGTCTTGAATATGTCTATCTTGGTAATGTCCCTCGGCATCCTTTTGAAAACACATACTGTCCTCACTGCGGTAAAATTTTAATAGAGAGACATTCAATAAGTATTTTAAAGAATTATCTCAAAAGAAAAATCTGCCCGTTCTGTGGAGGGAAGATAGAAATTATTTTATGAAAAATAGTATTCATTTGCTAATTACGGGAAAACCAGGTGTTGGCAAGACCACTTTGCTTAAAGAGATAATAAGAGTTCTCTTAAAGAAAAAGCTCAGGTTAGATGGATTTTATACAGAGGAGATTCGCAAAAATCAAAAGAGGGTTGGGTTCAGGATTATGAATATTCAAGGACAAGAAGAGGGTATCCTCTCTCATAGTGGACTAACATCTCGTTATCGTATAGGGAAGTATAGGGTTGATGTTGATAAAATGGATGAGATAGTAGAGAAGATTAGGAGATCCATTAAGTCTGAAAAGATAGATGTAGTTATTATTGATGAAATAGGACCGATGGAGTTATACTCAGAGAATTTCAAAGGTTTTATTATCAATATGTTGAAGAGGAATGCTCCGGTTGTGATTGGAACCATAAAAGAAAAATGTCTCCATCTTCTTGAAGAATGGGGAGTAAGTGATATGGTAGAAATAAAAAAAATAACCGAAAGGGAGAGGAAAGCTTTTGATAAACTTGCAAGTGAAATCATCACGGGTCTTTGCAAAAAAGTGCTTTTTCTCTTGACAAAAGGGTGTTAGAGTGTTATTTTAGTAATGGCTCTTTATTTTGTTATTGGTGGGGGAGCGTAGTGCTGAGAAATCCCTGATTGGGATGACCCCTTGAACCTGTTGGGTAATGCCGACGGAGGGAACCGAAATAAAGGGTTAGGCACATGCTTAACCCTTTTTATTTACATCCCCTCTCTGTCATTGCGAGCC
>SOIS01000121.1 GCA_004375965.1 Candidatus Cloacimonadota bacterium
TCCAGTCTTCGAACCCTGGATTTTGAAGTAGGTTCTGACCCGAAACAAAGGAGACCGAAATGAAAAGAAAAACAACAGAGAAAGTTAAAAGCAGACGGTTCATAAAATCTCCTTTTTTGATTATTGTGTTTTTCACTTTTTTACTTTTATAATTTTTTTTTAACATTGTCAAGAGAAAAGTTAGTCAGCGAGACTTTAAAGAAAAAAAAATTAACAGGGATTGAAAAAGAATATAAGAGATAATAATATTAAATCCTCTGCTATTAATTTAATCTCTTAGGCTTAAAAAATGGTTGACTTGATTCGAAAAATATTATACGAATAAAGATATGAGTGAAAAACTGATGGATGTGGTTGAAAAGATACTTGAAGATGAAGAGGATATAATTGTCCCGGTGAAAAAAATCTGGAAAATGTTTCAATTTAGTAAAGAATTTCAGAATATTCCTGTCCCAGCATTAATCGAATTTAGTCAACTATTAAAAGATGATGAAAGGTTTGAATTTATGCCACCTGTTAACTATGGTAATATGTTTGAGGGTTTGACTGAGGAAGAACAAAGAGAAAGAGAAGATGAGATGGAGATACTTGGATTTTTTAGTGGTGATAGGATTAAACTTCGAAGATTGCAATTAACAGGTGATTTGCTTGCTTCAGTGATAGAAAAGTCAGTTAATAGAATGATAAATGCGTTGAAAAATGCCTGGGAAACAAAACCAGATGATAAAGAGACAGAAAAGAGACTCCTTGAGATAATGAAGAAAACCCAACAGTTACGGAAGGAAACAAAGAAAATTGCTAAAAAAATTAGGGAGGTCTCTGAATAACCATTCAAGGTCTTTCCTTTTAATCCAATCCATGTAATCTACTTTGTAATCTGTGTAATCAGAGTTTCTCTTAACTAAACTTTCTTGAGTGCTTCTTTTATAAGTTCTTCAATGGTTTCTATCTTTTTTTCCTTGAGAACCTTCTCTACAATTGCCCTCGCTTTTGTTGATTTGAAACCGAGTGAAACGAGCCCGCTCACTGCTTCATTTTTCATAGGTAATGTTTGAGCAATGGGTAGTGCTTCCTTAATTTCTTCTTTCAACTCGAATGTAATTCTTTTTGCGGTTTTTGGACCAATACCGTGAATTGAAGTAAGGCTAAGTATATCCTCTTCTACTACTGCTCTTTCAAACTCATCCACCTTTATCTCTGAAAGGATACCGAGAGCTGTCTTTGTTCCAATTCCCTGTATGGATACTAATTTTCTAAAGAGTTCCTTTTCATCAAGGGTTGCAAAACCATAGAGATTGAGCTCCTCATTTTTGATTGATACAAATGTGAGAAGCTTAACTTCATCGCCTTCGTTTCCTATTAATTCAGAGGTGGAAATAGGGATATTAATTTTCATTCCGAAACCACCTATCTCTATGATGACAGATGTAGGACTTTTATGTACTATTTTTCCCTTTATATAATCAACCATTTCTTATTCTGTTTTTAACCCTTTATATCTTCTATGTCAAGAAATTTTTAGCCACGGATTATCACAGATGATTTACAGAATTCAGAAGACAGAATCAGAGATCAGAAGTTCCCTGTCTTTTGTCGTCTCTTTCTAATTATTGAACCGTTTTCATCAATCCACACAGGTGTTCATAGACGGAGGATTTTAGTGCATTGAGATTGTATCCACCTTCAAGGACGGAAACGAGACGGCTATCACAGAGTTCACGGGCAAGTGAGACAATCATTCTTGTAAGTAGTCCATAATTTTCTGATTTAAGGTTTATTCCTGCAAGTGGATCATCTCTGTGTGCATCAAAACCGCTTGATATAAGGATAAATTCGGGGTTGAATCGTTTTATCGCTGGAAGGAATCGCTCTTCGAATACCTTTCTATACACTGTAATATCAGCACCTGCCCCAAGGGGTGCATTCATAGTATATCCTTCACCTTTATGTAATCCCACCTCATGTATATTCCCTGTTCCTGGATAGTGTGGAAATTGATGAAGGGAACAGTAGAAGACAGTCGGGTCTTCATAAAAGACAAACTGGGTTCCATTCCCATGATGTACATCCCAATCAATAATTGCAACCCTTTTCATTTTATACTTTTTCTGAATGTACCGTGCACCAATTGCAATGTTATTAAAGATGCAGAAGCCCATTCCTCTATCTGGCATAGCATGGTGCCCAGGAGGTCTGACAAGACAGAGTCCATTCCTTACAGTTCCATTCATAATAGCATCTATTGCAGAGAGAACACCACCAACCGCAAGTAGAGCTACATCATAGGTTTCTCGAGAGAGTGGTGTGTCCATATCGAGCATTACACTACCAATTGCGCAGCGATGTTTCACAGATTCGATATATTCCTTATTATGAATGTATTCAACAAATTCTACTGGTGCAGGATACGGTTCAATCCTTATTGTCTCTTTTACTACACCCTTCTCTTCAAGATATTCAAATATTGAAGTAAGCCTCTCAGGGCATTCGGGATGGTTCCCTGTCCTGTGGTTAAGGTATCGTTTATCATATACAACACCTGTTGTATTGATTGAATTATTCATAATTCTACACTTTTTTCCTATTTAGATAAAAAACTTAATTTTTGATTTTTTAATCTCATAAAAAATAAATATCACAGTATGTTGAAAAAGTCAAGCAGACAATAACTTAAATTTTAGAGTGCAACAAGTCCCCTTTCCCCGTGTAATACGAGATTTTTAGAGGATACATAATATTATACAGGGATCGTTGCATGCAATATCAGGAGATATTTTCGGCAAGTGAGAGGAATGTTTAAGCGAGTCAAGCTTTCCCAACCCACATAATCATCACCCAGCTTGATTCACTCCAAAAGGAGTGTCAGAATGAGATTGAAATGTCACTTCGCTCCTCGCCCGTTAAATAGTACACATAGAAGTGTTTCATTGTATCTATGAAATCGCAATTTAACGGGGCGAGCATTAACAGGTGAGGGTGAACATATGTGCGAATTTATTTTTTACTTGCTAATTGGTTGAAAATTTGCTATAATATCAGTATGAAACTTATAAAAATTGAAAAGAAGGTTATAGATTATATAGAAAATAATGGATTAATCAAAGCGGGAGAGAGGATACTCGTTGCAGTTTCAGGAGGACCTGATTCTATTTTTCTTCTACACCTACTTAATCTCTTTAAAAATGAATGCAGCATAGACCTCATTTGCTGCCATATCAATCACAACCTTAGGGGTGAGGATTCAGAAAGGGATGAAAACTTTGCAAAGGATCATTTTCGTTCCATGAACCTACAATTTGTTATTAGGAGCGTAAATGTCTCCTCATACAGGAAAAAACAACATCTTTCCATTGAGGACGCAGCACGGCAATTGAGATTGAAAACCCTCGAAAAGATAGCAGAAGAAACAGACTCACAAAAGATTGCTCTTGGTCATACCTTCGATGATCTTGTAGAGACTTTCTTCCTTAATCTCTTGAGAGGAGCAGGAAGAAGAGGCCTTTTAGGAATACGTGAAAGGAGGGGCAGGTTTATAAGACCGCTGTTATGTCTCTCAAAAAAGGATATTTTAATCTATCTAAAGGAAAGGAATATAGATTACAGAATAGATGTGACAAACTGGAACAGCCAGTATAGTAGGAACTTTATCAGGAGGGAACTCGTTCCACAAATTGAGGAAAGACTTAACAGGAGTGTGAAAACGAACATTTCACAGCTGATAGAGGTCTTAAAGGATGAAGAAGAAGTGCTTTCAAGAACAGTCGAAAAGATAATAGAAAAGATACTAAAAAAGAGTGAAGAGGGTATTTTAATTGAAAGAGAAACTTTCAGAAGTTTGGAAGCTGCTTTACAGCGAAGGGTGATAATGAGATGTTTTGAAAAAATGGCGGGAGAGGATAAAAGACTGAATTTTAGAGAAATCGAATCCTTACGGTCTGCAATTTCCGGAAGATCCTCAGGATTACAGTTTTCGTACTACGGAACTACCTTTTTTGTTGGAACGGATAACGTCCTTGCAGAAAACCGGTTGGTATCTCTTGAAGGATATGGAGAGGAGAAGCAAGATAAAATAATACTCGACATTCCGGGAAATGTGCAGTTTCAGAATCGTTACCATATCGTAGCTTCAGTTCTTGAGAGTATCAATGGGGATATTGTTAACCCCGACTGTGCCTATTTTGATCTCGATGAAATTCATCCACCTCTTGTTGTAAGAACAAGGACTAATGGAGATAAATTCAAACCCTTTGGAATGAAGCAGAATAAAAAGGTAAAAGATTTTTTTATTGATTCAAAAATCCAATTCTGGGAAAGGGATAAAATTCCACTTATTTTAGATTCAAAGGATATACTCTGGATTGCGGGCCTGAGAAGGTCTGATGTGGCACGGGTTGGAAAAAAGACAGAAAGAATATTGAAGATAGAGAAGAGGAAAATTGGCTAAAAAAACAAAACGGTTACTCGGGAAGAAAGAAATAAAGAACGGTATCAAAAAGTTAGCACAGAAACTAAACAATGATTACTGTGATACGTCGCCAATCTTTGTGTGTATACTAAAAGGTGCTTTTATGTTTCTTGCAGACCTCATTAGGGAGCTTGACGTTCCCATAAGAATAGATTTTTTATCGGTTTCAAGCTATGGAGATTCATCAAGAACAAGCGGAGTTGTTAAAATCATTAAGGATATCTCTATAGATATTGAGGGTGAGGATGTTCTCCTTGTAGAGGATATAGTAGATACAGGATTAACCCTCTCTTATATCTTTGATTTTTTAAAAAGGAAAAACCCAAAATCTCTTAAGATATGCGCTCTTCTTGAGAAGAAAGTTAGGAGGACAAAAAAAATTAAAATTGATTACAGGGGGTTTTTTGTTCCCAATAAATATGTTATTGGATACGGACTCGACTTTTGTGAAAAGTATAGAAACCTTCCTGAGATTGATACTATGGAGTTTTAACCATGGAAAGAAAGAAGAAAGAACAAAAACAGCAACCTTCTAGTACAATGTGGAAAGGCATCATAGTCTGGATAAGCATAATACTTCTCCTTATGGTTGTTGTAGGGATTTTTAATACAAAGAAGAAGGCTGAAGTAAAAATCTCCTTTTCAAGATTCTTACAGGAGGTTGATAAGAAGAATGTTGAAAAAGTGACAATTGTGAATCTGGATATACAAGGTGCTCTCAGAAGCACATCGAGTGTTATGGGTAAGGACGGAATGGTATCGTTTGATAAGTTTAAGACCCGACTCCCGTTTGAGGATCCTGTCCTTGCAAAAGTCCTTGCAGAAAAGGGCGTTGAGGTAGAATCACGTTCTGAAAGTGGATGGTGGAAATATTTCTGGCCTACACTACCATTTGTTGTTCTTATAGCTATCTGGATATTTTTCTTTAGACAGGTTCAGTCAGGCCCAACAAAGGCACTCTCCTTCGGAAAGAGCAGAGCGAAAATGACACTTCCTAATAAACCATCAGTAACGTTTAATGATGTCGCAGGTGTAGAGGAAGCAAAGGAAGAATTGAGAGAAATTATAGAATTCTTAAAGAATCCAAAGAAATTTGAAAGGCTTGGCGCTAAAATACCCAAGGGCGTTCTTCTTCTTGGACCCCCGGGAACTGGGAAAACACTTCTTGCAAAGGCAGTAGCTGGAGAGGCGAGTGTTCCCTTCTTTTCCCTTTCTGGTTCGGACTTTGTGGAGATGTTTGTAGGAGTAGGAGCATCAAGGGTTAGGGACCTTTTTGAAAAGAGTAAAAAATTTGCCCCGAGCATTATATTTATAGATGAGATAGATGCTGTAGGGAGATACAGAGGAGCTGGAATTGGTGGCGGACATGATGAGAGAGAGCAGACACTGAATGCTCTCCTTGCAGAGATGGATGGTTTTGAAACCAATGAAGGAGTAATCCTGATTGCAGCAACTAATAGACCGGATGTGCTTGACCCTGCCCTCCTAAGACCTGGACGTTTTGATAGAAGGGTTGTGGTTGATTTTCCTGATGTTCGGGGTAGGGAAGGCATATTAAAGGTACATACAAGGAAGATCCCATTAAGCAAAGAAGTGGAGCTTTCTATTCTTGCGAGAGGGACTCCGGGATTTTCAGGTGCGGATATTGCAAATATGGTTAATGAGGCTGCACTGCTTGCTGCTAAACTAAACAGGAAAACGGTGGAGATGGAAGATTTTGAGAAGGCGAAGGATAAGATCCTGATGGGGGTAGAAAGAAAGAGTCTACTTATAAGTGAAGAGGAAAGAAAGATAACAGCCTATCATGAATCGGGACATGTACTCGTATCAGAAATGACTCCTGGTACAGACCCTATTCATAAGGTGACGATAATACCTCGGGGAAGAGCACTCGGATCTACTCAGCAGTTACCCATTGATGATAGGCATAATTATACAGAGAGTTATCTAAAGGCAAAACTTGCAACCCTCCTCGGCGGCAGGTGTGCTGAGCTTCTCATCTTCGGGAACAGATCTACAGGAGCTCAGAACGATATTCTGAATGCAACAGAGATTGCAAGGAATATGGTTACGAAGTGGGGTATGAGTGAAAAATTGGGTCCGCTTACACTAAGCGATAAAGAGGAACAGATATTTCTTGGAAGGGAAATTGCGCAGAGAAGGGACTATTCAGATAGTACCGCCCAATTGATAGATAGCGAAATCAGGGATTTGGTAGATAAAGCAGAGAAAGGAGCACTTAAAATTCTTACGAACAATATGAGACTTCTTGATAAACTTGCAACTGAACTTCTTAAAAAGGAAGTTCTAACAAAGGATGAGATTGATAAGATTATCAAAACAGAGAAGAAGAGTAGTAAAAAAGTGGGAGCAAGAAAAACTGAGAGAAAAAAGGGGAATAAACCAACCTTAATATAGAAGATCTGACAAATCGATAAGATTTTTAAATGAATAAGAAGAGAATTGAAGAACTTACAAGGGAATTCCTTGGAGAAATAGGTCTTGATCCGAAAAGTGAAGAATTAAAAAAGACACCCGAAAGGGTAGCCTCTCTGTTCGAAGAGATATTTTCAGGCATTAAAAAAGAGCCTAAAAAAGGGATAAATGTTTACAAGACGGATGTTAAAAATGAAATTGTTCTTCTTAAAAACATTCCATTCTTTTCTTTCTGTGAGCACCATATACTTCCTTTCTTTGGAAAGGTGCATATTGCGTATATTCCCAAAAACGGTATTATTACAGGATTCTCAAGTTTTGTCTCAATTGTGAAGATTATCTCGAGAAGATTGCAACTCCAGGAAAGATTAACAGACGAAATTGCAGATACAGTAGCGGATATACTTAAACCAGAAGGTGTAATTGTTGTAATTGAAGCACGTCATCTCTGTATAGAGATGAAAGGAGAGAAACCATCCTCAACTGAGGTTATGACATTTTCTGTCAGGGGGACAATGGAAGAGCCATCTCTTAAAGAGAGGGTTATTTCATTGATAAAGGCTTAAGAAAACTTGAGATATGGTTGATGTAAGAGTGCTCTCTTTAAAATCTGTAAAGCATATTAGGGATGAGATTTCCAGGATCGGTGTTGATAACGGATGCCTTAATTCCCTTAGTATGAAAGGGAAGTTTGTTGTGTTAAAAATTTCACACCTGGATCCAGCATCATGTAACATCATTAAACAGACTGCGCTCTCCGTTGGAACCGATGCAGCTGTTCACAGGGATGTTATTACTGGTAAAGAGAAGGATTCTAATCTCCTTCTTTTTGGCACCTTCAAAGAGATAGAGAGGATCGCAGAGAGATTAAAGGGACAACCTTTCGAACTTAATACGATATCACAGAAGCTTCTTTCTTATGTCAATGGGAAAAAAGAAAATAGGTGCTTGAAGTTAGCAACAAGAGAATTAGAATTGGGAAAGAAGACTCTTATTATGGGTATTTTGAATGTTACTCCTGATTCTTTCTCAGATGGTGGGAGATTCCTTGAGAAGGAAAAGGCAGTTAAAAGAGCCTTAGAGATGATAGAAGAAGGAGCAGATATTATAGATATTGGGGGAGAATCATCAAGGCCGGGTTCTAATCCCATTTCAGAGGATGAGGAATTAAAGAGAGTCCTTCCAGTTCTCGTTGAAGTGAAGGGAAAGATAGATGTGCCTATCTCAATTGATACATATAAAAGTGTTGTTGCAGAGGAAGCACTTGAAAGAGGAGCAGAGATTGTGAATGATATAAGCGGACTTCGCTTCGATGAAAGAATGATTGATATTCTTCAAGAAAGAAAAGCAGGAGTAGTTATTATGCATATGCAGGGAAGTCCGAGGGATATGCAGGACCACCCGTACTACAATGATGTTATCCAGGAAATATATGATTTTCTGAGGGAGAGAACTGACTTTGCAATCAGAGGGGGGGTTGATGAGGGAAGGATAATAGTCGACCCTGGTATAGGTTTCGGTAAGAGACATGAGGATAACCTTGCGATACTTGACATGTTTCAGGAATTTAAATCACTCGGATTTCCTCTTCTCTTGAGTGCATCGAGAAAATCCTTCATTGGACAGACCCTTAATGAGCCTGTTGAAGAGAGACTTGAAGGTAGCCTAGCTTCCTGTGGGGTCGCTTTGGAAGAGGGGGTTGATATAATAAGGGTTCATGATGTTAGTGCAACAAGGAAGTTTATAGATATGTTTGAGAGCATTAGAGGGAGAAAAGAATAGTGCATTTAATTAAATTCACACTGTTAGATTTCATTGATATTATTATAGTCAGTTTCATCTTTTATCAAATTTTGAGGTTCATAAAAGGTACAAGAGCGATTCAAATGGTAATTGGCTTAGCATTTGTCATCCTCTTTGCACTTGTTGCTAATATGTGGCAACTTCAGGGTCTCAAATGGATTGTGGACGGTGTTAAGACTATCTGGATTGTTGCATTTGTCATCGTTTTTCAACCAGAGATCAGAAGGGCACTAACGAATATAGGAAGGACTCGATTGGTAAGGTTTTTTCTTAGAGAGACAAGGGAGGAAACTATTGATGAACTTGTAAAGTCTACAAAGACCCTCAGTGATAGAGGTCTTGGAAGTCTTATAGTAATAAAGAGAAGGGTTGGCTTAAAAGGATACTTAGAGACTGGTAAATCTTTGGAAGCAAAGATTTCGTCTGACCTTATCGTAACGATCTTTTCACCTTATTCCCCACTTCATGATGGTGCAGTTGTTGTTGATGGAGACATTATCATTGGAGCAGGTTGCATCCTTCCCCTCTCTCTAAATCCTTCCTTGGATGTATCGGTTGGGACAAGGCACAGGGCGGCAATAGGTATTACAGAAGAGACTGATGCAGTCGTTATTGTTGTCTCACATGAGACAAGAGAAATATCATTTGCTCACAAGGGTAAACTTATAAGAGGTATGGATACTGTTACGCTCAAAAGAAATCTTGAAAAAGCAATGAGATACTAAAGGCAGAAAA
>SOIS01000253.1 GCA_004375965.1 Candidatus Cloacimonadota bacterium
ATAAGCTGAGCAAGAAGATGCACTCGCAATGACAACCTTTTATTATTTGGCAGATATCCCATTAGAAGTTCTTTCTAACGGGACAGGCATGGGTCTGTCCCTATAGTTTATTCGTAGGCTGAAGCCTGCGGCTTCAATTTTTGGTAATACCGAGATTGCTTCGTTTCTATTCTCTAATTTCTATTAACTGGTTGGGTTTGACACTACGATAATGTTTTTTAGTACCGCTCGGGAATCTTACCTCAACGTCAACCGGTGTACTATCATTGCCAAAACCGAAGAACTGCACAAATGAATTCTGACTTGTTGTCCCCTTGCCGCCTTGCACTTCCCTTATTTGTATTTTTTCTCCCTGTTTCACCATTATTCTCGCCCCGATACCAGAGGAATTTGATTTTGTCCCAATAACCTTTACCTCAAAGTAGCTGTTTTCATTTCCTTTATTTTCAAAAAGGTGTACTCCTGAACTACTTGCAACAAAGAGGTCTAAATCTCCATCATTATCAAAATCACTGAATGCGCAGCCCCAGCCGTTGAATACCCGTACACCAGCAAGGTATGTTATATCCTTGAACTTCCCATTCCCAAGGTTCTCATATAGAAAACTCTTCCTGCCTTCATAGACTGATGTTATATAAAGGTCAAGGTCTCCATCATTATCTACATCACCCCAGGCAGGATCGGAATGGGTCTCTTCAAATTTGATTCCTGCATCTTCTCTTCTGTCTACAAATCTCCATTCAGGATGTCCGAGATTTTCATATAGTCTTGTCTTATTAGAAAATTCAATGTATCTGGGGTGTGCTAAATTTGCAGTAATCAAATCGAGGTCACCATCATTATCATAGTCTCCCCAGGATGAACCAATGGTATGACCCCACCATCCACCCACCTCATCACCCGCTACACCGAGAAGTGTAGCTACATTTTTAAATGTTCCATCGCCATTATTGCACCAGAGAAAGTTTTCCTGCAGTCTGTAATTGGATACATAGATATCGAGGTCACCATCGTTGTCAAAATCACCGCAGTTAACACCTCTGCCCGCTCGCTCTTCGTTAAACGGTGGAGACATCCCTACGTCAGTTAAAACATCATCGAATGATATGCCATTCCTACATAGATAGAATGCATCAGCATAGTATGAGTGTTCCTTCCAGTTTTCATAATTTGCAAGATATAGGTCAAGATAACCATCCTTGTTTGCATCACCCCAGGCTGCCCCTTCTGTAGAAAAATCATTTGTCACCTTTCCTGCTTCGAGTGTTACATCAATAAATGAACCGTCCGCCATCTGTTTCCAGAGTCTGTCTCCCTTCACTCCCTTCCCGCCTGAAATAGAATAGAAATCCATCAACCCATCATTATTCCAATCTCCCCAGATGCCACCAGCCGCAGAATAATCTTTTATCCTCACTTTATCTGTAACCTCGTCAAATCCTTCTCCTTTTTTGTTCTTAAATATCCTTGAACCATTTAGCAGTATATCATCGTAACCATCATTGTTATAATCACCCCAGGCTATTCGGGAAGTTTTTATACCTCCGAATCCCATCTTCTCCGTCACATCACCAAAAATAACACCTTCGTAATTCATTTCATCTCTAATAACTGACAATAATTCTTTATCCTTCTTATAAACCTCCCTCCATAATTTCTTCAGTGCACTATCTGCTCTTGCAGTCCATTTATTCCTCACATCACCCTCTACAAGCGACATACAATATGAACGAAGCGCATCCTGTTTTTCCCCCTTTTTCTCCTCTATCCTACCCAGAATATAGTAGTATGGTCCATTACTTTTATAATCGTTTACACCGAAATGTGTGTTTTTTATTGCATCCTTTATCCACTTTTCTGCTTCGCTTGTTTCGCCTTTTAGGAGAAGCCCCCTCGCAAGTGACATACGTACATCTCCATAAAGCGCCTTCTTTTTCATCTCCCACTGCTCTACAGCAAGATTTTCTGGCCTTTCATACTTCGACTCAAGTTCAATTGCTCTCTGTGCATATTTAATAGCCTTTTCTGTATCTCCACCGGATTCTAAGAGTAGGTAGGAGAGATAACTATAATCAAAGGGGTCCTGAGATTCTTCGTTCAGGAGTCTTTCTCCCACTTCTATCATTCCATCATATCTTTTCAACTTAAAAAGAGAACTCAAAATATACTGATAAACTATAAATCTCCACTCGGTTTCAGGATATTTTCTAAGGAAATTTTCAAGGTAATCGACCTTCATTGTATCATTGTTCCAGATCGGATATAGTCCGTTATAGAAGTCGTTTACAATAATTTGATAACCTGTTTTACTGTTCGGAAATTCTTTTACTATTGCCTCTTTGTATGGTTTTATTGCAAGCGATTCTGTATCCGCAAGGAAGAAGAGCTCGTATGCTGTGGAGAGCGCTTCTTCCCTATTCTTCTCTTCGTGGAGAAATTTCTTTGCCAAGTTTTTCATCTCCACTTTTAATCCTTCGAGTTTTAGAGAATCAGCTGCGATTATATTTTTCCTTACTTTATAAAGATGCAGAACCAGTTCCTTCTCCTTTGAGATAGAAATCAGTTTTTCATAGTATCTTGCTTCTTTCTCCCAATCCCTTTTTTTAAAATAGAGGTGTGCAATTCTTTTTATTGTTTCAAAATCATCGGGATAGACTGAGAGAACGGCTCTATACTCATCGAGTGCTCTTTCATAAAGCCGTCTTTTAAGAAATTCACTTGCTCTTTTGAACGATTTCTCCTTTGGAAACTGTTCACGAAATATCATCTGTGTATTAGTACATCCGTGAAGAAGAACGGCAAAGATAAGCGATAATAGAACTCTGCTTTTCATAGCTCCCCCTACATAAATTTCAATACTATTTAGTATCATAACTCCTTTTTGAAGTCAAATTTTTTCTTGCTTTTTTTAAAAAATACTATATGATG
>SOIS01000080.1 GCA_004375965.1 Candidatus Cloacimonadota bacterium
CTGAAAAAGATAATCAGCATGGGAACCACCTGGGAATTCGCAGGAGGGGAAGTTTCTTCCATATATCTTCCAGGTGCCTGAATTACCAAAAAAACCATAGTTTGTCACAGTCAACCAAATATTCCCGACATCATGATATTTATACTGAGTGTTGGGTTTTGACCCCCTCAGTGGACCAATATAAGGACCCCGTGTGGAGTCCATGTAAGCATAACTGTAAGCTATTATGAATAGTATAGAGAGAATAACAAGAAAAACTGTTTTCCTATTCATATGTTCCTCCTGGTATAATGTTATAGGTATAATTATTCATTACATTATACCTGTTTCACCCGTTAGATAATATTTCTATCTAACGGGGTTAATAATCTTCTTTTACAATCATAATTAGTTTATTCTTCAAGAATAAACTTTATAGGATAACTCACCCATACCTTTACAGGCTTGTCCCTCTGTTTTGCAGGATAGAATGTGGTTGCATACGCTGCTTTAACAGCTGCTTCATCAAGGTCCCTTGCCAACCTCTTCAAAACCTTTACCCTGAGAACCTTTCCATTTACATCAACAAGTAGTTGAAGAATGACAGTGCCTTCTATGCCTGCCTTCTTAGCTATCTCTGGATAAGCAGGTTTAACTATGCGCTTAGGCCTCGGAGGTGTATCGTACGCAACAAATTCAGGTGTTTCTGCTTCTGGTTGTACAGGCAATTTATCAAAGGTCTCGAAGTCTGCAGTCTTTTCTATAGTAGCTTGCTCAATCTCCTCCTCACTTTCTGCCTCAACAGGTAGTTGAGGTTTTGGTGCAGGTGGAATTTCCTCCACCGCTTCAATCTCTTCAGGTTCGAGTTCCAGCTTTGTTGCCTTCTCAACACGAGGAACATAAGGATGGAGTGTATAATGGGGAACAAGATAAAAAGCTACAATGAAAAAACCAACAGCAAGAAGAACACTTATCCTGTAATATAAAGGGTATCTTTCCTTCAGGTCAACAACACTATTTTTCTCCATTGGCTCAACCTCTCTTCTTTTCAGTTGCAAGGGAGACACGAAGTGCTTTAGACTCTGATAATTGGTCAAAGATATCGCCAACCACATCATATTTTGCGTCTTTATCAATTCTTAAAGAAACAATAATGGTTGGATCAACCTGCATCTTCTTTGACATTACAATTGAAACCTGCTCGGCATCATAGTATTTGTCATCTATAGAAATTCTTTCTTTCACATTCACATAGATATGAACAATCCCTCTATTTGGTAGTTTACGACCCATTTCTGACTCTGGGAGTAATAACTCAAGACCTGTCTCAGCACGAAATACTGTTGTAACCATAAAGAACATTATTAAGAGAAATGCGATATCTGCCATGGACCCAGTAGGTATGCCTGCAGCACCCTCTTTCTTTTTAACAAAACGCATTATTTGCTCCTATTAAGGTTTCCTTACTTTTTGGGCAAGGTTTTTGGTGCAAAACTTATTCTTTCTGCACCACCCTGTTTTAATCTGTCAAAGACTCTTACCATATATTTATAATTTGCTTGAGGATTTGTTTTAATAGAGAATATAAGACTATCATTCTCTGCGAGCATTGCCTTTGCCTGGATTGCTATCATATCAAGTTTTACTGGTTCTCCATCAATCTTCACATCACCTATTTCATTGACATATACACGGGCAAGGTTACTCTTTCTTACCTTTACTTCTTCGCCACGTTCAGGAAGTATAATCTGCAGTCCCATCTCGCTACTGAAGATGGTGCTCACCAAAAAAAAGACGATGAGAAGAAAGGCAATATCAGCCATTGATGATGTAGGAATTTCGGCCTGTTTATGTTCTCTTTTTCTTAATTCCACTTTAGCCTCCCTTCTCCTCCTCTTCTTCTAATAGATATTCTATAAGGGAATTGGATGCCTGTTCCATAGCCCTTGTATAGGTATTTATCCTCGAGGTGAAGAAGACATGTGCTGATGCTGCAGGAATTGCAATAACCAGACCTGTTGCTGTTGTAATCAAAGCCTCTGATATACCTGATGAAACAAGCACTGGGTCAATGGTGCCGGCTGCAGCAATAGCATCAAAAGCATTTATCATCCCTGAGACTGTTCCGAGAAACCCTATGAGCGGTGAAACACCGGCAACTGCAGCAAGAACGAGCATTCCCCTGTCAAGGAAAGCAAGTTCCACTGAGCCCGAAGTTGTGAGTGCTTCCTCCAAGATTGTCTTAATGTCACTTGAGCCTCTGTATTTTTCAAATTTCTCAAGCGCGGGTGTAAAGATTCTTGCAACCGGATTTGGATTCTGGTTACAGAGTGTAATTGCACCTTGAACTCCTCCCTCTCTATAGGCTAACTTAACCTCTTCGACAAAGATAGTAGGATTTACTCTTGCTCTGAGCAATGTGAAAAATCTTTCGAGTATGTAAGCGATACAGATTATAGCAGCTAAAAGAAGTGGCCACATAGCCCATTTACCTCGTAGGAAAAGATCCAGCATTTACTGCCTCCTTTCAGATTTAAAGTTATTATATATTAAAACCGAGTGATACACCAAGGTAGGTCTGTCTTCTCGGTCCCCAGTTTCGTGGATTTCTATCATACTCTGTTCCAGGTTCACCATCATCAGTTGAATCGTCTGCTTTACCTGTTTCACAGTGAACTTGCAATGTATTACTTCTGTCAAATATATTCTTCACCTCAACTAAGAATTCATACCATATAGGACCTAAATAGAAGAATTTTGTCGCCTTAACATCTGTTTTAATTGTATAAGGTTTCCTTCCAGAATTCGGTAAGGGTCGTTCTTCCCCCTCTTCCTGAGCAGGAGTGTATGGTAGACCGCTTCCATATTGCGTTAGTATATTTATTCCCCATTTGTCAGGTAAGGATAAACCAAAAAGAACAGGATGTTCTCCAGATTCAGATCTTATGTCAACCATTGTGGTAATAGCATGCCTCTGGTCCCAGTTAAGGGGATATTCACGAAGAGGAAGGGGGATACCCTGATAATCATAATCGTACCCCTGTCTATCAGAGGAACTCTTTCCCATTGCCCACATAAGGGTATAGCCAAGTTGAATGGCATAGAAGTGCGAATATCTCTTATCAAAATTGATTTCCACACCCCTTACACTTCCATAATCCTTGTTCACCCTTATCTGATAGACAAAGGGTGCTATCCCCTGCTTCTCTGTATCAATTAAACCTCTTACGTCTTTATAGAAACCTCTAAGTTCCAGTTTCATCAAGTTTCCAAATGCATGTACTACTCCGAGTTGATAGGCAACGGTTTCCTCAGAATGAAGATTGGGGTTACCATACAATCTTATAGCACTGCTATACTGTGTTGTATCCTGATAGTAGTATTGAAATTCTGGCACCTGTGAGAAATGTCCGTAAGAGAAGTACATCTTATCAAACTCAGATATGGGGAATGATATACCAAATCGTGGACTCAAACGAACTTCGTATTCTGTCTCGAAACCAAGGACTGAATTCTTCTCTCTCATGTGACTTACCTCTGAACCCGGATAGTTAATATCAAGCCTCAAACCTGCATTTATTATCATCCCTTTTGTCTCTATTTTGTCCTGAATATAGAATGCACCAGAAAAGGGATGCCTTGTGTAGAAATCCCTGAAAATACCCCTATCAGGCCAGGGACCTGGAGGAGGAGGTTCTCGTTTTTCACTATACCAGGGGTACTGAATCTCCTGATGGTCCATCCTATACCGTTTGTATTCAAAACCGGTTTTTACAAGATGAACCTTCGTCATCTGGCTTGTTATGTCACCTTTGATTGAAAGGACCTCCGTATATCTCTTATGCCACTGTGCCCACTTATCAAAACCATAATCATAGAACTGGTCACCTACAGGTTCTTCTCTTACTCCGTTACCATTATAATCCCCAAAAGGTTCACCGAAATCATATATACCGTTATACTCTCCTTCATCGAATGTGCTATCGATACCATCAATTCCCCAGTCATAGTATGGTTCGTATCCTGTCCAGATACAATCACCATTATAGTCCCTGAAAACTTCCCCTATATCGTAATGATAATTTTTTTTCGCCACATCAATGAATTGCTCACCCTCATTCCAGTAGCCATCTTTATTCAAATCAATAAATATTTCGCCTTGGTCATACTCACCATTATATCGTTCTACATCTCTGTACGGTTCATCCTTACCATCAATGCCAGGATAACCTATTATAATATCAATGGGATCATCGCTTGTATTCGGATAGTGATTGATTTGATCTGGAGTTCTACCGCCCGGACTCAAGAGATATCCTGTACGGAAATAACTAAGACCTAAGGTATAGAATGTCTTACCTGACAAGGCATGGTTCCAATTTGCAACAACTTGATAGCTATTTTTGGTTCTCTGATATGCATTCTGTGGGATATATTTAAATTTGTGATCATATTCAAACCTTCTTTCCCAGGATCTTCTATATCCCAAACTCAATTTTGCAGTAGGAGAAAATCTGCAGGAAAGTTTTGAATTTGCAGTATAAATATTTCGCATCCTGTCCTGCATCCTGATGTTATCCCAGAGGAGATAGGTTGTTAAAAAAGAATTGAGTAATGTGTCGGAATAAGGTGTATAGGTATCTGTCCAATTTCCTGTGGCTGAAATATAGTACGAGATTTCCCACGGAACTTTCACGCCCATCGCTGGTAGTATATGTTTCGTAATGGGTTCTGGTCCACCCACTGAAAATGCCGTCCTATCATTGTTGTAACTATTTTTTGCCCGACCGTACTGATCAAAATCCTGCTCCATTAGAATGTGGTCATTCTTGTAAGAGAGCTTTGCAGAATGTTCATGGATACTTCCCTCTCTTGTAACAATGTTTACTATCCCAGACTGTGAATTGCCGTATTCAGCATTGAACCCTCCTGTAATTATCTCCATCTGGTTCACCTCGGTATCATCCACCCTGATACCAAGCCCTCCACCTACAAGTGGGTCCCTTACTTCCATTCCATCAATAAGATATAGTACTTCACCACCTCTCCCGCCACGCACATGGATCTCCCTTCGAGATGGATCAACAACCATACTTGTATTTGTCAGTAACGCCTCAATAGGATCGGAAACAGCCATACGTTCGATTTCTTGGCCTGTTATTTCACTCTTTGAGTACGTTACATCAGGTTCTATTATCTTCTTACCGTAAACAACTGTTTCCGGCATCTTTATGACTTCCATGGGAAGTTCAAAATTCACTACTGAAGTCTGGTCAATCTCGACCTTCACATTTGTTACCGTTATGTTATTATATCCCATCATTCTCGCCTGGACATTATAAACACCTGGTGGAATATTGATTATAAAATAATCACCATGAAGATCTGTCACAGTTCCCATAGTAGTTTCAAGAATAAGAATGTTGGCAAAAGGAAGTGGTTCACCATTACTCTGATCTATTACCCTCCCTGCTATCTTTCCGGTAATCCCTGAATAAAGCAGGGATACACTAAAAAGAAGTACAAAAAGAGAGACCAGTAAAATATTTCTTTGGATTTTCATCTTTCCCTCCTTTGTTATTCTTTAAATACTTTTATACAGTGGTTTCCCATATCTACAACATAAATCTTGCCGGTGCTATCAATGAATATATCTGTAGGAGAATTAAACTGGTCAACCTTATCACCGATGCTTCCAAAGGAACGCACATAATTGCCAGTCTCATCATACTCAACTATCCTGTGATACGATTTTTCAGATCCTCCACCTTCTGTTACGAATATGTGTCCATTCTGCGCAATTGCTATTCCGCCAACAAATTGAAGGGTAGTATCAGAAAATTCAAAATCTAATGTCGGACCTAACGGATTTGTTATATCAGTAAATTTACGCACACAACTGACTGAATCATCAAAACAAGCAAGATAGAGGTACCCGTTGAAGAACTTTAATCCATGTCCTACATAATCAACACCAATGGAATAATTCCATTGTTTGTCCCATCCACTGTAAAACCAGGTAGAATCATATGCTAAGACAGCTGTTTCTGTTGATATATAGAGCCATCTATTATTCGTATTAACTGCTAAAGAATAAGGGGCGTGTATTGGGTATACTGGTATCAGATCCTCCCTATTATTAATTTTATGCAAGAAACCGTACAATGTGTCGGAGGGGGAACCAATGTTGTCCGTATTATATACGGATAGCTCTGTGGTGTCTTCAGAGATTACATCAGCCACAAATAAAAGATGATTATCCTCATCAACTGTTATTGCACTTGGGATTGTGAAACTTGCTTTATTTATATTGAGTGAATCGAAAAGGGTGTCAACGATAGCATTAATAGTTGTGTCATGAGGAGTAACCGTTGTATCAATAATTGTATCATATCCAGTAGTGTCATGCATCCAGACTGAATCACTATCTAATCCAGCAAAATTCCATCTAAAATAGTCATTACCTAAAAATGCATGAATACAGGAAAGACCCGGGTCTGAAACATAAATATTTCCATCATCGTCCAGATACATAGCAAAAGGAGAGGCTAATTCAGCTTCGCCAATAATAGTATCTAGGCTATAGATACTTACAGAAACCGTTATACTCGTATCGACAGGATCACTTATACTATCTGTGCAGGTAACTGTTATTGTGTAATTGTCTTCTTCTGTGGGAGACTTCCACCAACAGGGATTAGCAGTGTTTGACTCAGTTTGAAGTGACTCATCGGCAAAAAATTGGCCTTGAGGACAGGACCAGTCATAATACATCTTATCCGCTTCTGGATCAGTCGCTGCAAGGAAAAGATAAACCGTTCCTCCTTTTAAAACTATGTTTGGTGATACCTCAATAGCATTTATAACTGGTTGATCACTATCCTCTTCCTTAGGTTTTGTTGCATTCTTACAGCTTACAATTAAAAAAATTATAATTAGTGGGAATAGAAAAACTGAGGTTCTTTTGAACATAATACCTCCTTTTATCAAAAAACCTTACTATCATTCATCTATTTTAATATAACATAGACAAAAATAAATGTCAAGCAAAAAATTAATGACTAACCCAGATGTTGTAAATAATTCCGGCGATGAGACTTAAGAAACCAGCAGCAAGAATCGATACAGATTCATATGTTCCCATTCTTAATGAATCGACAATAAGTGTAAAAAGATCCCCAGGGTCAGCTGCTCTCAGCGCAGGAAAGAAAAACCCCACTCTCACAAAATGTAGAAATGTACCAATAACAAGTACAATACCGCCAAAAAATGGAAAAATCCATATGGCTGGTTTTCTAATAAGTTTCAGTAATCTTTTTAGTATAAGACCGTAAACCATAATAGATAGAGCAAAAAGTAATATCCCTACTGCAAAAAATATTTCACCATAAATATTTATCCTCATTAATCACCCCTTCTTTGGCCTTACGACATTATAGAACTTGAATGCTGCAACAAGAGACAATATCCCTGATAGGAAGAATATCCCATACGCAATCCAGCTCTGTATAAAAGTCATCTTCAGAAAACCCTTTACCACTGCAGCATACGTCTTTATGATTGCAAATACGAGTATACCAGATGGTGCAATTATCATAAATTGCCAATCAGTCTTTTTTCTCAAGACAATTTCATATTTCTTAGCAATTATACTAAAAAGGATCAGAGATACCCAAAGTACTAAAGCACCAGCAATTGCAAGAAAACTCGAAATATCTTTCCAGAAAACCACTTCCTTGGGCCATTGTGATTGGAGTATTGTTAAAAAGAGCATCGATTTTAACATAGATGCCTCCTTGTTTTACTTATTCTTCACTTTTTATCAGAGAAAAAAGTTTATCAACCATTTCACGTGCGTGGGATGGACCAATGAGCATAGCAGACGCTTTTTGAAGTGAAAAAAACAGTTTCTGAACTTTTGAGAATGTTGCAAATTCGGGATTTATCTTCATATCAGACATTTGATTCTCAAAAATGGTATCGCTAAAATCGCCAAGATACTGGGCAAGAATCTCCTTTATGTCTTCAAAAATAGAGGGTGCAAGTATGGTCTCTTCTTTTTCCGTGATTACTCGTACTTCTTTTTCCGGGATTCTACGAACCTCTTTTTCAGGAACCTTGGGAACAGGTTTTTCTTTTACTTCTACCTCAACAGGTGGAATCTTAGAGATGAGTTCTTGATATAAACTTTCAATACTGCTAAAAGGCACGTTGTTTTGAAATATTATTCCGCAATATCCATCGTCAAATTTGTAAATAGAAATCCTTTTGTCTTCCCCCTCTAATAAAAACCTGTCGAAAACAATACCACCGAGAGTATCAATGGTCTGTGTCAAAACAAGAGCTACTCTCCTTATTCTTAATTCTGGAACACTATATTTTTCCGTAAAAGAAAAGAAATTCTCACTCTCTTTAAAAAAGAATGAACCAAGGACAAGATCATTTTTGCTTAATTTTTGAAGGAGTTCTTTCATTTCGGAATTCCCAATTTCTCAATGACATTGTGGACTTTTTTCTTTGCTTCAATAGCTCCGAATATCCCAACCGCCTTTCTGCATAGTGAATCTGTTACAAGTTTAGAAACAGTAGAGATGTCTTCTTCTTTCACTTCTGGATCTAAGCTACCTTCAAAGCTCATCACATTATCATCAAAGCGAAAGGTACTTATTATCTTCTTGCCAATCTCATTTTCAGAGAATTTCTCTTTGACAATTCCTATCCACTGAGTTCTGTCTGCTCCTTCACTAAATTCATCTATCAGAAGATTAATCTGTCTAATCTTGCTTTTAAGGAAACGGCTCTCCTGACTTAATTCACTAGTTGCAGAAATTGATACCTTTTCTGCTTCTTTTATTTCTATATCAGCTTTCTCAATCCCGAGTATCTTTTCTATTATTGTCTCGAAAAGGACAGTTGCAGATAATTCACAACCTATATAACCACCTTCTTTTACAAGGATAATAAATTTCTGGTTTTCTTTCTCAAGGTAACTGAATTTTAGTCCTTTAACTTCCAGCGAAGACGAAACTACATCAAATCCTGAACCAAAGAATGCTGTGATATCCTCAAGTGATGGGTTTATATCCCCTTCTTGTACCATGATAGAACCGTCCTGTGGATTTACAGCAATACATCCCGTAACTCCATCTATTGTAATAACTTTTTTAAGAAACGATTCAAACATTATCTCTTTCGCTCGTTCAATTTTTTGAGGGCTCCGTTGAATTTAGCCTTTGCAAGCATGGGGCCAAACTCTTCTTTGCATCGTTCTTGTAAAATATTCACTACTTGAGAAAACAATTCCTCTATTTCATTTTTTGAAATATCCATTTTCTTTTTAGTCTTCAATGAGAGATGTGCATCACTAAAGACAATGTTTTCAAGTAATCTCTTTCCGGCTTCGCTCTTATCCAATGTATCCCTCACATGTTTTATCCACTCCTTCTCACCAATACCAAGGGGTACAAGTTCTCTAAATAGAATATTAATGAATGTAATTTTCTCCTTGAGGATACGTTCAACCTCTTTAGGGTCATATATTAAACCTTTTTCTAAAAGCCACACAATTGTTTTATAGACGTTGAGCACCCCTATTCCAGTTTTCTCTATGGTCTCCTTTATATTCTTTTTCCCATCCATTAGTACCAATATTTTCCAATCATCTTTCCTTAGAGCAACCGCATCTTTTGGAGGATTGGGAGATTTTACGAGAACTGTATCGAATGGAGGAAGTTTTTCTTTTATCTCGTTTAACTCTACCTTTCTTCTCTCAATCTCTCCTATCAGGGTTGAAACTTCATCCTTAATTGATACCTCTGCTGTTTTTTCGTCCGGGAAAAATTCAATCTGTCCCCTCGAAAAAATAGAAAGGTTATACAATGCTTCAATACCAGTTAGTTTCTTACAAAAGGCATGGGTAACAGCACCTTTAACAAAATAGACCTCGCCTTTCTCACCTGCTGAACGAACTTCTACCCTTCCCGTTTTACTATATCTTGCTAATAGAAAAAAAATCTGGCTCGCAGAAAAATCAGATAGAGATGCTACCAATCCCATATTTATTTCTTCTTAATGTTTTGAAAAAAAGGATGTTCTTAGATTATACATTTTACAAATGTTTCACTACTTATCAAAAATCAATGGTCTTTCTAACCTGCTGAAAATCTATTTTCTAATTTCAACTTACTCTCTATACCTTAATTCAGCCTATCACTTATTCACGTATAATAAAAATACTATACCGTTAAAGAATCATTTTGTCAAGAAAAAAAATTACAGCACAAAGTTAAGATTCAGACATACAACCAGAGGCAAGATAGACACAGTTTTTTTATTTCTTAGCTATGCTCTTATGTCTAATAAGTATAGCGATAATTCCATTCATACGACTTATATTTCCTCCGCAGCATCTCTGCTTGTTCTATCTCTCGAGAAGATAATTCTCCACCCCCTACGGACATCCTGTAAGTCCTTTTTAGTTCTTCCTTAAATACATCTCCGAAGGTTTCAAAACCAATTGTAATCTTGCCTATTTCTTCGATATTGGAAATACTACCATGAGAAGACCGCGGGAAAAGATCAAAAAATATGCTGGTGGTTTTTCTTAGCAGAAGAGTGCCTTGGATAAGGATAGTATCCCTTTTTCGATATTGGGAAACACCTAAAACCTTTTTCTTATTTATAGTGAGTTCATATCTTGAAACCGAAGAGAAACAGAGTGGATTCTGCTGAAGAGAACTGTTTTTGCTCTTTACTTTTGTATATTTCACTTTCTCCCATGTCGCATGAACATCCAAAGACCTTAGAGAAAAAAGGAATATTGCAGAGACTGCCTTATAGGTTTCGTATATTGTACCACCAAAAATAGGATTGTTTCTTTTTATAATCAAACTAAAGGTAAAGTCTCCTGAATGAACAACTGCCCTCCCTCCAGTAAGTCTTCTTACTATATCTATTCCTTTCTTTTCACAAAGATTCACATTAATTTCCTCTATTTTCTGTAATCTTCCAATTGTAATTGCTTGTGGACAAAAATCAAAAAATCTTAATGTTTCTGGGGATTTATTCTCTAAAACAGCATCCAGTATAGCTTCATCAACTGCCATCTGTGTATATGCATCTTTTCCTCTCATTATGATTAGGCGATATTTCATACCTCTTTATAAAACAATTCTATAAAAATTTCAAGTGTATTCTTTACTTTTTTAATCCATTGTTTAATTTTCTTGACTTTTCTCCTTCTAAGAAGTATAAAATAGAAATTGTAAATGGAAAAGAACGAATATGGAGAACAAATAAAAAGATATATTATTCATTCAATCTATAAGGATTTCTTTGTATTTCTTAAGGAGAGAGGAAAAAATTTCTGGAAGGATTTTTGCAAATACTATATAGGAAATAACAAAGCGTTTTTCGATTCATATTTTCAGTGCTTCACATATTCTTCCCAAATGGTAAGGGAAAGGGTGGAAAAGACTATGTATGAGCATTACTCATACCTTGAAGCGATTACAAAAAGAAATCCACCTGAGATAATAGTTGAAAGGAGCATCAGGAAATGCATTAAAAGTATACTTTTGCATGAAGAGGTTAATATCTATATTATTATCGGATTTTTCTCTGCTGATGGATTCACAATCAAGATAAAGGGAAAACCAATAATTGGCATTGGACTTGAAAGAATGCAGCATTTCTCTAATCTTGATATCATAACCGCTCATGAATATGCACATCTTGTAAGACTCAGATATGGTTTTGAAACTAAGAACCAATTTGAAAGAACAATAAATGAGGGTATTGCAACAGTTTTTTCACAAATAGTTTTCCCGGAGAAAACCTTACCGCAGCACCTATTCCTTTCTAATGCAGAATTTAATAGTCTACTTTTAAGAAAAGATGAAATAATAGGTTATTTTAATGAGATAAAAGGGAAGAAATTCTATAAAAAGATAAAAGAGCGAGAGAGGGTAAAGAATTTTATTGGATATTTTATAGTCAAACAGTATCTCAGGGCCAGAAAAGACTGGACTATCGAGGAGATTCTAAAAATAGAGAATTCGGTTTTCCATCGTTAGTCCATTTCATCTAAAAGTTTTGCTTTAATAACTTCAATTCTTTTTATTCTTTCCTCAATTCCGAATTTTGCCGATTCTAAAGGAGAGATCGCAAGTGCCTCCTTATAAAAATCCATTGCTTCATCAAATAACATCAGTTCTTCAGCAGATAAACCAGCCTCATAAAGTGCTCGTATTTTGTCTGCGTTCTCTTCGTAAGCCATAGAAGATTGCTCATATAAATCCATCGCCTCTTTGAATCTTCCTGTCTCTTTTTTATATTCTGCTTTAAGAAAATATGATTCTGCTCTTAGTTCAAGAGTTCCTGTTTTTATCATAGTGTTGAGATATTCTAAATACTCTTCACCTTTCCCTTCAAGGTAGAGTGTTTTTGCAATCAAGAGTTTTGCATCCTCTTTGAACGGAAATACCCTTTTGCTTTTCACAACCAATTCAAAAGATACCCGTGCCTCTTGAGGTAAATTCAGTTCAAGGTAATTTTTCCCAATGATAAAATTCGCATAATCTTTCATATTGCTTTCTGGAAATCGTTTTGTTAACTCTTTGAACGCATTGATAGACTCTTTATATCTTTCAGTAGAAAAACGTATATCGCCCATTGAAACAAGAGCAGATTCTGCATATTCATCATTCCCGACTGAAAGTTCTTTACATATATCGAGTGCCTTTCCATAATATCCAATTTGAGAATAACTTCGAGCTAATTTATAAAGAACGAACCTATTGCTTTTATCCTCCGGGAAAAGATTGAGAAACCTTTCGTACTCCCTGATTGCCTCCCAGTATTTCTGCAATAGAAAGTAGTATTCTGCAACTTCTAATTGCAGGTCAGCACTTTTAGGACTCTGAGGATATTTCATTACAAAAGCCCTACTCATCTCAATGGGATTCTTGTAGTATCCTAAATACAGGAGACATCTTTCGGTTTGGAATCTTACCTCATCGAGAAGAGTGGGTGAAAGTTCCATTGCAAGAAGTTTTTTATTTGTATTGTACGCATTAAGGTATTCCTCCTTTTCAAAGCTAATTCGTGAAATCATATTCATTGCATGTGGCTTCCATCTTGAATCAGGAAACATATCAATTATTTTGTCAAAATCCGATTGTGCTGCTTCGAATTCTCGGAGGTAAAATTCCGACTTACCTCGAAGGTAATAAATCCTATCCTTATCTTGAAGAGCTGCATCAATATTGAGCAATCTTGTAAAATGAAATTTTGCCTGTTCATGCTCTCCAACATAAAAAAGGGAGAGAGCTGATAATCTTTCGATTTTTTGGAGATATGGGGATCCAGGATATAACATCAGGAAATCTTTGAGCACAGCATAAGCATTGGAGTATTGACCCAGTCGAAAATAGGACCATGCAAGTCCATAGAGTCCAGGCATTTTTTGTTTAGCTGTAGTAACCATCTCGCAATATTTTCTGTAATAACGAACTGCATCACTGTACTCTTTAAGCACATAGCAACATTCAGCTGAAAGAATAGTTATCATTTCTTGTATCCTTTTATTTAGTCGGGTCTCGTTTTCGATAGATTGAAATTTCTCTTTTGCCTGTTTAAAAGAACCATTACTATAAAAAAGGTATCCTTTCATTGCCGATACTTCACTTTTTTCTTCAGTATCAACAGTTTTCAGAATTGTAAAGGATTTTTTTTCTTGACCTTTAATCCCCAGAATAAGTCCATAATACAGTGAAGATTTATATCCAACCTCCTCATCTTTAAAGTTTCCTCCAAGGAACTCGAAATATCCCTCAGCATTCTCGTAATCCTCATTCTTCAGGTTGATATATCCGAGGGAATACAGTGTGATTTTCAATTTGTCCATTTCAATTTCATTCTCTTTCTCTTCAATACGATGAAGCATTTTTAAGACACTAATAAAAGTTTCTTCTGCTTTTACAAGTGAATCAACCGAGAGAAAAAGTAATCCTTCTTTAATTTCAAAAAAAATCTTGTTCTTATAGTCATGCTCCTGATTTATAATGGTATCAAAAACCTTTATTGCCTGTTCAGTTTTGTTCAAACGTATCAAGCATTCTGTCTTCAAGAAAAGAAATTCATTCTCACTCTCTCCTCCTAATTCTCGTTTCTCAATAGTTTCAATTGCTTCTTCACAATTCCCAACTTCTATTAGAGATATTACTTTTTTTCTGAGTACATTATTTCTCTCCCTTTTATCAAAGCAAAATGCATAAGCACGATTAAGTTCTTCAATTGCCTTCCTGTAATTTCCCCTATCAAAAAATTCCTCTGCTCTCCTGGAATGGAAGTATCCGCGATTATAAATATCAGGAAAAATTGGAGACCAGGCGCGTCCATCGTTTACTATAACTAATAAAATAAAAGTAAACAGAAGTACTATAAATCTTTTCATATTAACTTCAATTTTGACATAAGACATAATACCAAAGATAAGAAATTTTATTGGCTCTACTTACAGGTTAGTTGATTCTTCATTTTCCTAATTTCTATTTCCTTAGTTTCTGCCTTATATCTTTGTATTTTCAACTTTCCTAATATCGAACTCTCATACTTTCACTTATCTTTCACCATCAGCCACTTGTCATGCTGTACCCGTTGCGAAGCAACCCATACCGTTGTAAAGCAACCATTCCTCATCTGTTATCTGACTTCTGTCAACTGTTAACTGTCGTCTGTTAACTCTCTACTCTCTGTGGTCTTTCAAATTGTACTCTGTAAAGATTGTAATAAAATCCTCCCTTCTTGAGTAGTTCCTTTTGGGTGCCCCTTTCTACAATCCTCCCTTTGTGAAGAACAATAATGTTATTTATTCTTTCAATTGTAGAGAGTCTATGCGCAATAACAATAAATGTTCTTCCTTTCATAAGTTTGCCAAGTGCATCCTGAATAAGAGACTCTGTCTCGGAATCCACACTTGATGTTGCTTCGTCAAGTATCAAAACACTTGGATTATAAGCAAAAGCTCTGGCAAAAGCAAGTAGTTGTTTTTCACCCTGAGAGAGTACAGCGCCTCGTTCCTTTACTTCCGCATTAAATCTGTCGGGCATCCTGTTTATAAATCTATCTGCATTAACATATTTTGCTATCCTTTCAAGTTCATCTTCATCTATATCTTCTTTGCTAAGTGCAATATTTCTTTTTATTGAACCAGAGAAAAGAAAAACATCCTGCAAAACAACCCCGATATTCCTCCTCAAAAAATCCCTATCGAGGTCTTGTATATCAACATTATCTAACCTGATATTTCCTTTTCCAACCTCATAAAATCGTAATAGAAGGTTAATAAGTGAAGTCTTCCCTGCACCTGTAGCGCCCACAATTGCAAGACTTTTTCCAGGTTCAACACTAAATGATATATCCCTTAAGACATAATTTTCATTGTTGTAAGCAAACCAGACTTTATCAAAATCAATCCTTCCTTTAACCTTTCTCAGTGCCCTTTTTACTCTTGTAACTTCGAGTTCTTCCTTTTTATCAAGAAGCAGAAATACCCTTTCAGATGATGCCATTGCTGCCTGGAGTATATTATACTTCTCACTCATGTCACGTATCGGCTGAAAGAATTTTTCCACATAGGCAAGAAAGGCAACGAGCGCTCCAAATGTGAGTGTCTGTTCAATCACTCTACATCCTCCAAACCAAATAATTAGCGCAAGAGCGAAAGCAAAAATGAGGTCAATTAAGGGTCTGAAAGTTGCGAAAACAATAAGTTGAGACATATTTGCATCAAAATTTTCCCTGTTGATATCCATAAATCTTCTCATATTCTCTCTCTCCCGTGTAAAGAGCTGAACAACACGCATTCCAGAAATATTTTCCTGCAGGTAAACATTTATTTTTGCAACAGTAATTCTCACCCACCTGTAAGCCTTTCGCACCCTATTTCTGAAGATAATTGTGACTGCAACAAGAATAGGAGCGACAATCATTATTACTAATGCAAGTTGCCAATTGAGTAAAAACATAATAATGATTACACCTGTGAGAATGAAAATATCTTTAAATAAAGCAACAATGACATTAGTGAACATTTCATTGATTACAGCAACATCATTGGTTACTCTCGTAACCAGCCTCCCAACTGGATTTTTATCAAAAAAAGAAACATTTAATTTCTGAAGATGTTCGAATATCTTTATCCTCAGGTCAAACATAACCTTTTGCCCTGTATACTGAAGAATATAAATCTGACCATAGTTAAGAATAAAGGAGAGAGTTAGTATTATTCCAAAAATGATAATAAGATGATATATCCCTTTAATATCGTTCTTACGTATGTTAAGCATTTCCTGTAAAGATAGTTCCCCTACCTTCCTCTCATCAAGAAAGAAGTACTTATTAGATACTATTGTATCATTTTTCTCAATTAACGATTTCAGTATATCCTTGTTAAGATTCTTCTTCTCAATAATGTAATACTTTTCATTAAGAAGATTTTGCCTCTCTAGTTCATATTTTATACTCTTATCAACCCTTCTTAAATCAAGAATATAACCATCTTTAACCGGAATGAGAGCCTCCATTTTTTCTAATTCATTTAACAGTTCTGCATTCTTGATATCGACGAAACGACCTGGTGTTGTCATGTATCTATCAATTGCAATCTTTGTAATATAAGGAAGTAAAAGCTCGAGTCCTGTTACAAAGAAAAGAAGAAGAATAGAGATGATAACAAGACCTTTGTATGGTTTAACGAAAGCCAACAGACGCTTCATTAAATGGGCATCGTAAGGTTTCGATAATCTGTCTTCCTCCTGGTAGTATCCTCCTCCGTGCATTAGTTAATCCTCTCAAGTTTATCCTTTAACATTTGTTTTTCATAAAGGTTTTTATATATCTCTCCGAGAGAGACCAATTCTTCATGACTTCCATCCTCTTTAATATTGCCATCATCAATTACAATAATCCTATTTATATCTTTTATTGAAGATATTCGGTGCGTTATAATAATTGTTGTTCTCTCTTGCATAACAGGCATAAGTCTTTCCATAATTTTCTCTTCAGTTTCTGTATCAACAGAGGAGAGCGCATCATCGAGGATAAGTATATCGGGGTCAAGGATTATTGCCCGTGCAATCGCTATCCTCTGCCTCTGTCCTCCTGAAAGGGAAACTCCCCGTTCTCCGATAACGGTATCAAATTCATCGGGGAATTCCATAATTTCATCATAGATCTGCGCAATCTCTGCTGCTTCAATTATTCGCTCAATCGGTATGTCGGGTCTTCCAAATCCAATATTTTCCTTGAGACTCAAAGAAAAAAGAAAAGCATCCTGGGGAACGAACCCAATCCTTTTTCTGATATCATTCAACTTGTAGTTTCTAATGTTCTCTCCATCAACGAAGACATTTCCGGATTCGGGTTCGAATACCCTCGGGATAAGATTAACAAGCGTACTTTTCCCCTCCCCTGTTCTTCCAACAATTGCAATCTGTTCCTTCTTATTTATTAGTAAATTGACAGATTTAAGGACATACGGGAGTTCATTTGAATACTTGAAGTATACATCAGAAAACTGTATTATTCCTTTTAATGGACGTGTTACACTGAGAGCATGCGGCAGGTCCTGTATCTCCGGCTTGGTCTCAAGAACATTATTAATTCTTCCCATCGATGCTGCACCCCTTTGAAGAATGTTTACAACCCATCCTATTCCTATCATAGGCCAGGTTAGTATCCCAAGGTACAAAGTAAAAGCTACAAAATCACCAAGCGTTATTATATTAATTATTACCTGTCTCCCTCCCCAAACGAGAACAATTGCTGTACTTAACCCTGCAAGTAGCATAAGAAGCGGGAAAAAAGCACCCCATATCTTAACAAGTCTCATATTTTCTCTGACAAAAAATTGATTGTGTGCTTTAAAATTATATAATTCAAACGACTCCTGAACAAATGCCTTTACCACCCGAATTCCCGTAAGATTTTCCTGAACTTTATCTGTGAGTTTCGCAAAGGCATCCTGAACATTTCTGAATCTCGTATGCAGCGCTCTTCCCATAAAAAATGTAGAAATTGAAAGGAGAGGTAATGGAATCAGTGCATATAGTGTCAAGAGTTTATTAATTCTTAACATCATAATAAGAGAGCCAACCGTTAGAAAAATGGTATCTGTTAGTATAACAATTCCAATACCAACAGCCCGTCTCACTGCAAGAATATCGTTTGTTGCAAGCGCCATCAATTCACCGGTCTTAGTGTTATTGAAATAACTAAATGACAGGTTCTGAAGGTGTTCAAAGAATTTGTTCCTTAGAAGTTCCCGTATTTTGTGCGAAGTCCCTAAAACAAAATACCTCCAGAAAAACCTGAAAATCGCCATGAAAATTGAGATAAAAAGAATAAAAAATGCAAACCTAAGCAGTGAAAATCCTGCTGTGATTCCGGTATTTATACCATCAACAGCATATTTTACAATTCTCGGGAGTATAAGCTGCAGTGCATTTACTATTGTAAGTGCAATAAGTCCGAGCATAATCCTATGCTTGTACATAAGGAAATACTCTTTTAATACAGCAAAATTTCTCAAGCAGAACTCCTTATATTAATTCGTTTCAGACCTTAGACTAAAGACATAAGACTAAAGACATTTAACAGGAAAAATTCGAAGATAGAAATTAGAAATCTGTTCAGAGTCTTATGTCTTTAGTCTAAGGTCTAGCATTTAGATGTTATTTTGGAATCCTTTCAGACTCTGTCGCTCCCCTTAAGAAAACAATCCTCTTATTTGCTTCATTAGCAAAATCAGTATCAGGATATTCACGTTCTATCACAGAATAGACTGTTATTGCTTCTGTATAACGATTAGTAAATTCCAGACATCGTGCTTTCGAAAGCAATGCATCTATTCTTACAGGGGTATTCTTATAATTATTAATCACATTATTGTAATATTCATTTGCTTCATCAAACAAACCTTTTTGTTCATGAACAGATGCAATTCCCATCTCAGCTGCACTTGCCCAGTTTGGATTCTTCTTTAATATCCTCAATGATCTCTCATAGTACTCTAAAGCATTATCCATATCGCCAGAGAAGAAATAACAGTTCGCAAGAAATAGTGTTGAAACCTTCGCACTTCTTGTACCACCATGCAATGTTATTATCTCCTGATAAGCCGATACTGCCTCCCTGAAATTGCCGTTATTGTAAAATGCATCTGCATAGAGTTTTTTTACACGAGCTATCTCTTCAGCACTTCTCCTATTTGATAAATATACTCTTACAGCAATCGCTATTCCAAGAAGAATAACAACTGTTAAGATAATCCTCGACGTATTTGCCCTGAAAAAGGTTATTAAATTCTTTGTTGTTTCAAGGAACCTATCTTCTTTCAATTCATGTCTTGTCATCTTCTTCCTCTTTATGCTCTTTGCCATCGACCCTCCTTATATTGCCACGGATGAATCCCGTTAGATAAGCATCCATCTAACGGGTGAGTACGGATATTTTTCGTTATTATCGTTTCACCCGTTTGATCGTTTTAAACATTAATTACTGCATTAGAGTAATCTGCTTTTTGATTACTGTTTACCGTACTTTTATCACCGTACAGCATACAAAGATCACTTAGGATCTTGTGCCTTTGTTAAATGCAATATGCTATAAGCTGTCGGCGAAGACGACACTGGCGCCCCTGGGGCGACTCGAACGCTCGACTCCCGGTTTAGGAAACCGGTGCTCTATCCTCTGAGCTACAGGGGCAACCAAATTCTTTTTAAATTATCATAAAAATTATAGTGTGTCAACAAGATTTTCGTGGATCTTAGTCATAAAAAAAACTTGACAAAATATTTTTTTTCCTTTATATTTATACAACAACTAAAAGAGAAAGCGGGGATATGAAGAAGATTAAAGAAAATAGAGGTATCTATTTCTGTTGGGTTAGCATTGACATCGGTGAATATATTAGCTGTGAGAATCTCAACCTTTTTAATTAAAATTTATAAGGAAGGAGGTGAGTTTTATTAATCAATTAAATCCAGAATCAAAAAAGGAGGTCATATAATGAGAATTTCAGGAATAGTGATTATAACAGTTCTTTTAATAAGTGCAAATTTCCTTTTTAGCATTGAGCCCATCCAAAAGGTTCATATGAAGATGGATGCTGAAATTAGTTTACGTTCGGAAAGTGAATACACACCAGAAAACCCACCTCCAATTGACAGCCTTTGTCTTGTCTTTTTGGGTGTTGACTATGGTGGTAACTTTGATTCACCTCAAGCATATCCTAGTGCAAAACATATCACCAATGTTATGGTGGGCAGTTACTTTTTTCCTGTTGTAATATGGCAAATGGGACCTTCGTGGGGTGAGCAGAGTGTTTTTTCGTACTGGGATGATATGTTTAATTTCTGGTCTTATCCTGATAGTTTTACATCAAGTCAGGGCATTAAAACTGGTAGAACAGGAGTAGCTACCGATAGCAAAGGTAATTTACATTTCTGTTGGTACCAGTTTGGCAATCCTGATGGTTATGAAGTCTTCTATACAAGGGCATTTCTTGATACATCAGCAGGTGTAATACAATACAATGTTGAGAGACCTGCTGTTATGCTTTCACAGACAAACGGGGATTATGATTGGTTCGGTTCGATAGCATGTTCTGACGATACGCTCATTATGGTCACCTGGACCAAAGGCCTAGATGCAAATGCTGCCTGTTATAACTACTCCACTGACGGTGGTAATACCTGGGCCGGTCCGGCATATGTGTACAATCACGGTTCTATTATGCCGAGTGCCTGGATGTTGACTTTCATTGTAACTGACCCCAATTCAGAAAATTTCTGGATGTCGATGTCCTGGGATTGGTCAGGTGATGGAAGCCAGGATATTACTGCGTACCATTGGGATGCAAGCAGTAATACATGGACTGGTGAACTTGCTGCTGCGGCTACAAGTATGCATCCATATTCATTGCCTTCACTCGTTGTTGATTACAATAGTATCCCTCATATTGTCTTTCAGGAAAACCTTAGTGAGGAGGGTGGAGTAACTGGTGGTCTTACAGGATGGAATCAATGCGGACCTGCAGGGACACTCTATTATATTCATAGAAGTGGTGGTTCATGGTCCTCACCTAACAAAATTATGTTGCCAACATTTGAGATAAATAATTACGAGGCTGGTTTTCCTTCTTCTGGGATAGCATCAGATAATACAATTTATTTCTCTGTAACCCAGCCAGAGAGTGCCACTCCTGACACTAATTCTGCAATCCTTCCCTTTAATGTTCATTATGCAGAGATTTCACCCTATACGGGAGCGGTTGCATACGGGGGTATAGTGAGCGTGGGTGATACAACATATAACGCCATTTATGGACAAACTCCACAGTTTGTTACTGACGATGGTCCGGGCATTACCTGGTCTCAAATGGTCAATTCACTTCACCCTACGGATATTTACTATCGCCATAAGGATACACTACTTGCAATAAAGGAGAAAAAGACTATTACCACTCCATCACCTATCACACTCTATCAGAATTATCCAAATCCTAGTAAAAAGAAGACTATGATTCGCTTTACTCTTTCGAACAACACGAATATATCACTCAATATCTATGACATTTCAGGAAGATTAGTAAAGACTCTTGCGAAGGGTATTCCAGGTGCTGGTTCATACTTTGTTGTCTGGGATGGTAAGAATGAGGAAGGAAAAGAGGTTCCTGGTGGTGTCTATCTTTATACGATGAGAGCGGGTGCATACAAAGAAACCCGTAAACTACTTCTTATTCACTGATATAACCAATGTAAGAAAAAGGAAAGGGGAGATGATTGGGCAACTATCATCTCCCCCTTTAACGTTTACAGTCCTAAACTTATTGTAAAACAAGAAGTGGGACTAGCATCTCGTTTTTACTCAATCCACCATGCCGTGCTTTAAGTTCAAACTTACTGTATGGATAGAAGAGGTATTGTTCCCCTTTTGAAATAAGAATAACATCACCGAGCCTTTCCTTATTCCTCAACCCCATTGTTTTGCTGCCAAAAACCCCTAGTTCAATTGCCTCATCCCTCGTCAGGATAATGAATTTACTGGAAAATCTTTCGGATAATTCTTTCAACAATCTTTCTTTACTTCCATCTTTTAAATAAAGGTAAGATGCCCTGAATTCACCAGTAGGCGGCATAATCAGGTTTCTAAGAAGCCATCTATGTTTTCTTATATCTACCTTTGAAGTGTGTGGAGAGGGTACCTGCCCATGGTCACCTGTCAGAAGAATTAGTGTCTTATCCCATCGTTCTCTTAGAAAAATATCTTGCATGATACTAAAAAAAACATGTATTGTGGTCTTCTCCTCCTCTGTTTTTGTACCATAGTAATGTGCTAATGTATCAAAATCATCTACGTAAGCAGTAATAAACACATTGCCTTTCGTTCCTATAATGACCTTTCTCACATTTATAAAAAGATCAACAATGTTAACATAGGGGAGAATCTCAGCACCTTTCAACATTAAAGAGGAAAGTCCGCTTTTGTAGTAATGCATTCTCGTAAATGCAAAAGATTTTATCCCCCTCCTTCCAAGCATCTCAAAGATTGTTTTAACAGGTAGAAATCTTTTTGGGTTAAAACCTGTTTCATTTAGCTTGTCACGTTCCACAAAACCCACCGGACTTAATTTTATCATATTGACAAGAAGACCTAATTCTTTCAGGAAAAGTCTGAATCCTACCATTCCGTGAATAGAGGGTGATACCGCTGTATAGAAACTTGTTAACGCTGCAACTGTCGTTGATGGAAAAACCGATGTAAGAGAAAATACCTTGAATTCATTCAAGGAACCGAGTTCCTTTATTCTATTGTATCCGAGGGAATCAAAGATGAAAAGAATAACCTTTGAACAATTTTTATATCTTTTTAGTGTAAGGATATTCTCTGTAAGTGGAGAAGAAGGAGGATTAATTCCGAAGACCTTCAATATAGAGGATGTAACATTTACTATTGAACCACCTTCGTAATCTGGTAGATAAACCTTCTCATTCTGTATCACCTTCTCCATCTTGTGAATTCTATCACAAATTCTTTACAAACGCAAGAAAAAAATAGTCAAGTCCTTTGATTCAACAAATAAATACAATAGAAACAAAAAATGGGGGAAGATGCCAGCTGACAAACTTCCCCCATGTACGAAACTTACTCGTATCAGTAAACGAGAAGTAGTTTCCGGGTTTCTGTGTATGCACCCGCTCTCATCGTATAAAGATAGACACCACCTGGGACCTCTTTACCTTCCTCATTCTTACCATCCCAGACAACAAAGTATGAACCAGCACCTGGAATACCGTTCGCAAGGGTCTTTACTAATCTTCCAGATATGTCATAGATATTGAGTGATATATTCGTGTTGTTCGAAATAGTAAATCGAATCATAGTCTTCTTTTTACTAGGATTTGGATAATTCTGATAGAGTTTTGCTAACGATGGACGTGAATCAGTTACTGATTCTTCAACATTAGCTAATGTGTCACTATGATTATAATAAACATTTGTCGGTGGCGCATAATTGACCATTTCTGACCATGTAATCCCAGGTCCTTGCATTCCTGAAGGCACCTCACCACCAAGAGGAACATTGTACGTGGTGTGAGCATAGATGGTGTTTGCTGAGTCACCGAAGGTAAGGTTACTGGCTTTTCCTCCGTATGCAATCGCTCCAAAATAGGGAGTTATTTCACCATAGTAGACATTGAAGGGGAGAACTGCAGAGGTATCCACAGTAGCGCTCTCCGGTTGTGTTGTAGAGAAATAAATTGTATTGTCTGTTGCAATTCCTAAGGAAGACCAACCGGATATATAATTACAGGGTTGGTACCGTGGGAAATTTATGACGCTTCGGGGAGACCACGTTCCCCCTGAACGGTGGATGTAGTACAGTGTCCCTGCTGGACCACAGGCACTAAATGTCCAAAGACCGCCAATCCCTCCTCCACCTGAACCAACGTTCACTGTAAATACGATATGTGGGATTGAATTATAGTCTACAACGATTGCGGGCATGCAGAGAGCATGGTCATTAGGAGCCACTGCCCCTTCAGCCGCCAGTTCAATACTCCATGTATTCGATGGTGCATCCCAATGAAGTGCTGTTATGTCCATACACGCATTGCCACTGTAGTCAAAGTTCACGGTAACCCAAAAATCTTCACTGTTTGGATCCGGAGCAATTGAAGGTTCTATCCAGGAACCCGGCATTTCTCCGCCATGGTCGTACGCTAAAGCTTGACCTGCCCATGTATTTCCCCCATCTGTTGAATAATTATATGCAATAGCATTTCTTGCAGTTCCACTTCTTCGAGGATAGACAACCATAATAAGCGTATCGCCGCAGATTGCTATAGAGGGAAATGTTTCTTCCTGACCATTCGTTACAGATATCATTGTTGCTGGTCGCTCAACATTGTACTGGATTACACCTGCGGATGTGTCAAGGAATGCCCGTGTGTAGAAAATTTCGTAGCCGTCTGGGTTCCCCCATTGATGCCAAGCGAAGTGTAAATTACCTTTACTATCTGAACACATTGCTGGTCTTCCAGTATCTATGCTATTGTTTGATGTAAAACTATCAGGATAACTCCAAAATTTAAACATGTCATCCCAGTAGGAAAATAAGGATTGCTTTCCCCATGCATCACCTGTTTCCCACGTTACCACAGGGAAGTAATAACTACCTACCATAACGTTCGTAATATGTTTTGCAGGGGGATAGGCCTGCGGTGAATTGTTCACATCTCCATAATCGATTCCTGAAAAAACAAGGCACAGGCTATCTATAGGGGGTGGGTTTTCTAGTAAGTTCCCACTTTCATTACCTAGCGACATACGCATAAGAATTGCCTCATTGATACGGTAGCTTCCAGAAAGAAGACCTGTACTAATGAAAAGAACCATTGCTACTAATAAGCCTGAAATTTTCATCTTTTACCCTCCTTTTTTGGATTCTGGATTTAGTTGAATAAAAGAACTTACCTCCTTCCTTCAAAATTTTAATCAAGCGCTATAAGTTTTTATTAAAACCTGCCTCCTTGAGTATGTCTCTATCTCTGAAGTTACTGAATTCAATTTTATAATAATATAATATTTTATAATATTTAGTAATGGATCTTTTTCGTAATCTGGTAGATAAACCTTTTCATTCTGAATCAACATTTCCATTTTTCGGTTTATAACACACTTACCATATTTAATCAAGAAAAAAATAACCAGGAGAGCAATTTAGACAGGAATTAGAGAATCGTAGAAATGGTGGGGTAACCTTAGATTTAACCTGAGTAGCTTGTTGCTGGTAATCGAAGACTTCAGCAACGAAAAATGATTGTGTTTCAATCTCCTGATTAGAGATAAAGAGAAACAAAAATTTGTTATGCACTCCGCTTAGAATTTTATTCAAGAAGAACGAGTTTCTTCGTTACCGTGATCTCCCCTACTCTCAATCTTACAAAATAGATTCCACTCTTCACTCTTTTGCCTGCGTTATCTTTCGCTCTCCACAAAAGAGCACCAGAGCACAAGTCACCAGTCACAAGAGAACGGATCCTTCTTCCAGAAACATCATATATACTCAATGAAACATCGTCCATCTTACATCCTACATCTTCCATCCACAATCGTATTTCTACGTTGTTAGTGAATGGATTTGGGGATATCTCAATGAAGGTCAATAATGGTTTTGCTGTTTCATTTCCCTCTTCAACACCTGTCGGAATTAGTGGCATATGTTTATAGTAAAGGTTCGTCGGCGGTGGTGGTGGAGAACACCAACTTATTCCAGGACCGGCATATGGACCTGTAACAGGGAAATTATATGTCATATGCGGAAATATACCACCAATTAGACTATCATTGTTATCCTTAGAGACAATCCTTCGTGGTGTATCATATATCCCACTCTCAGGAACAATCTTTGAATAAAATACTTGAAATCCAAAAGAAGTTGAATCCTGGGTAAAAGCAATGTATATTTCATTTGTTTCTGTAATTCCAACGGATGGCCATCCCGATGTCTCGTCAGTCTGAGCGTCTGGAGAGAACCTTAAGGTCTCTGGAGGTATCCAGGATCCGCTAACCTTTCTTGTAAACATTAGCAATCCAACAGGTCCAACAGAAGGATAAGAGCCAATATTTTTCTGGAACACAATTCCTGGTATTCCAGTGTAATCGACCGAGACAGCAGGAAATGCGTACGAAACGCTATCTGGTGTTATAGCAGCGACTTCTTTCTCCCATATCCCACCTGATGATATATAATGGAAGGTAACAATATCCATAGCAGAATCTCCTGCTGCATCAAAACTTGTTGCAACCCATAGATCACCTGAGGTAGGGTCAGGTGCAATGCAAAATAGTACTCCAGCCAATAACATTGTATCATAAAAAGCAGTATCTGCTCCAACCCAGGCGTTCCCACCATCTGTAGAAT
>SOIS01000163.1 GCA_004375965.1 Candidatus Cloacimonadota bacterium
CCAACGATTCTTGAGGCCTCCCTTGTTCCCTTTGCCAGAAGGTCTCCTAGACCTTCTCTCTTACCGATTTTCTCAATCATCTGGAGCATGCCATCTGCGTTTCCAAACTTCAGCTCAATTCCGTCGGTATCATCCTTTGTAAATATTCCCTTCTCATAACATTCCATAGCCCAGGAGATGCATAGTGCCGTAGAGATCAGATCAATCCCGTAGTGATCACACAGCTCATCCGCCTTGCAGAGCACTTCTATATTATCAACCTCACAGCAGCTCCCAAACCCGTAAATCGTTTCGTAATCTGCGCCGTTGATGATCGACTTGTATGGACCCGATGGTACAACACTGTACTTTGTGCAGTTGATGGAACAGGCGAAGCAGGCCCGGTGTCCTTTGACCACCTTTTCTCTCATTGCTTCGCCAGTGATGTCCTTCATCCCTTTAAAGACTTCAGTCTGCCAGTTTCTTGTGGGCAAAATGCCGCCTTCGTTCATGGCACCAACCATCCTTGGAGTACCGTATTCGGTGAGACCTTTAACGGCAGGAGTGGTTGAAAACAGTTCGTTGAGCCTTATGGCGGTATTATAGACTTTCAGGACATTTGGGACAGTTACGCTCCCTGTACCTCTGACGGCAATAGCCTTGAGGTTTTTAGAACCCATCACAGCGCCCATCCCGCCGCGACCTGCCGCCCGGATATCGCATAGAATCATGGCATAGGGCGCCATCTGTTCACCCGCGAGGCCGATCGTGGCGATATGTATCTCCTCATCTCCGATCTCCTTTCGAAGGATCTCTTGTGTCTTGAAAGGATCTTTTCCCCACAGATGACTCGCATCCTTGATCTGGACTTTGTCATCGTCAATCCAGATATAGACAGGGGCTTTCGCCTGTCCTTCGATAATAATCCCGTCGTAGCCCGCAAATTTGACCTCCGGCCCGAGGAAGCCTCCGAAAATGCTATGGAAGAAAGAACCAGTATAAGGCGATTTGGTGCAGAAAGAGGACCGAGAAGCCGCAGGAATCATTGTCCCGTTAACCGGACCGGTCATCATTACCAGTCTATTCTCCGGTCCGAGGGGAGCAATTTTGGGTTGGAGCTCTTCATACAGGATTCTTGCTGATAACCCCACTCCCCCCACAAAATCTCTGGCCCAATCCTCTCTAAGAGGTTCTTTTGTAATCCCTTTATTGGTCAGATTGACTCTCAGGAGTTGTCCAATATACCCACCATACTTAAAAGCCATGATCAACCTCCTCCTAACGGAAAGATAAGAGCAATCTTATCTCCGTCTTTGATTTCTCTACCCATATCAGATGTAGATCTGATCATTTCATCATTTAACCTAATAAGAAAGGGTGTCATTTCTCCCGTATTCGGGTCCCATAGCATCTCTCTAAAAGGTTCCCCATATTTCCGAAGGAGAACATCAAAGATACCACCTACAGTTTCGGGTTTATTCACCTCTACCTCCACGACATCCGATCCCAGAACATCCCGAATTACAGAAAAGGTCTTCACTTTTACCCTGGCCATATCTACTTCCCTATCGACTCACAGAAGTCAGCCATTCTTCGGCAATCCTCTTTGCCTCCGAGACTTTCGGCCTGAGAGGTTTGGTTTCCATTTCCTTCCATTCGATCGCTTTAGGGAGACAGAACTGGACGCAGACGGGGTTTTGAAAACAGTAGTCGCAGTTGTCTAAGATTATGGGAACAGGGATCTCAGGAATGCCAATCAAACACACCTTGATCCTCGAGTTCCTTGGATTGTATACACCGGTTTTAACGGCGGAACAGGCAAGTTCACACAACTTGCAACCCGTGCACTTCTCCATGTTTAATTCAATATGCCTTTCCACGGTCGGACCTCCTTTCTATTTTTTGTACACTCCTATAAGGGTTTGCAGGGCATCCTCTTTGGCCTGCTTGATGTGGTCACGCATTGTTCTCTCACACAGTTCAGGATCTTTTAATCGCAGAGCTAGCAGTATCTTTCGATGGCCATCGAGAGTTCTCTTTGCCCCATCTGAGGATTGAAGGGTATCTTTACGATGCCGTAACACATTCTTTCTCATGCTTACTATCATTCGGTAGAGTTGCAGTTTTTCTGAGACCAGTTCATGAAGGGTATCGTGGAACCGGGTATTCCACTTAAAGACTTCATTTATTCGGTCCTTTTCTAAAGCCTCTTCAGCCTTTTCAATGAACCCATTGAGCCGTTGAAGATCTTCTTCGGTAATCTTTTCGGAAATGATTCTTAACGCGTATCCTTCCAGGATGGATCGAATTTCAAAAAGCTCTTCCACTTCCTCCTTAGAGTCTGCCGAGACGATAAACCCTCTCGTCTCGAGAGGCTTAATCAACCCTTCTGACTCCAATTTATATAGCGCCTCTCTCACAGGAGTACGACTGACCCCCATCATTTCAGCTAAATGCTCTTCCGTAAGTCTTTCAGCTGGATTAAGACGGCCGGAAAGAATGTCCGATTTCATGTGCTCATAAACCTTTTTGCGTACTGGTATACTGTTTTTGTTAACTCGGCTTTGAGTGGCTACTGTCTTCAAAATTGTATCCAATTTTCGAATAGATAAGATCGATATTCAATACTTATAGTTTATTAGATAAATTGTCAACAAATTATAGAATAAATTTTTCTTTAAAATACAAAGAATTATAATGTCATGTATTATTTTAAAAAATGAGGTTGGAGAAATGTTCCTTTCAATTTGTCCCTGCAAATCAAAATTATGCCGTTTTTGTATACAATGTCACGTCTGTACAGAGAACCAGCTCATGAAATTTGATTGTATAGGAATTTCCTTTTTTTTAGACAGGCCCGCCCTGGCGCGATGTAAGAAGTTTCGTTTAAGTATCGTTATTAACT
>SOIS01000250.1 GCA_004375965.1 Candidatus Cloacimonadota bacterium
CGCCTAAATAAAATCCGCTTGTAGGTATAATCCAAGTAAGGGGCAAAAAAGGCTGCATCTTGTCTACTGTCGGAAAACGCAAGAATTTTCTTCTCCCTCTGCTTTTTCTTTTTCAGATTCTGAAATAGTACTGTTGCTAATACGGCAGCAGGAGCATCCTGTTGAAAAATAAATTCCCGAACAATGTTAATAGACCGCAAACCACATAGATAACACTTATTAAGAATCCCATTTTTAGGGATAATTTCAATCAGTGTCCGGATAGTACCACTTTCATGACCGCAATTGCAGGTAGAAACCTCATTTTCCTCCCAAACCGCCCCACATTTTATACATAATTTCCATATCTTACCCTTCTTCGCAATCTCTTCTGGAACTGCTACCTCTTCATCTTCATCCTCTTCAAGTTGGGTTTCTTCTTTCCATAATAGAAAATATCTGTTTTTTCGTCGGATATCCATCTTACTAAAGGAATGCTTTAGTTTCCCCTCTACAATATCACCAACTAAGTATTCCTGCCCACACCGACGACAGGAAGCAAGATCAAAAACCGCATATCCTTCTTCTGTTTTCTCACGCCGTTCCAAGAATATTCTTGGTTCTGGATAAAACGATACAAAAATACCTTCAGGTGCACGAACAAATAGATGGTAACGGGCAGGTAAAAGCGGTAATGATTCTTTATCAGGACGTGCCCAAACTGCGATATTCACAAGACTTTTGAGGGCTTGACGATGTGTATCTGAAGAGTTATCAGTTTCAAAAAGTTGCTTAACACAATTTTCAAACTTAGTCGGCCCTTCTTCAAGCAAATTCCTCAATTTTACGATTTTTTCGTCTCTTGATAATAGCTGATATAGAAACTTTTTAGCACTACCGTTCGATCGCTCTTTCGCTTCAGTTAAAATGTTCTGTGGAACTCCATGCTTCTTGCATATTTCGTAGCATTGCTCTAGAAACAAGGATCCTACTAAACTTCTTCTTATTGCATCATCAAGTATTGAGTACAACTGAACTGAAGGTTTAAAAGTTTCATTTTCAAGAATTTGCGTTTTAATTTTCTTGCCCTTTATTATATCTTGCCGATTCTCATCCTCTGCATCCCATTCAAACCTTTCTCCAAAAAGGTTTGTGGCAAATTCCGATACCCTCCCAAAATCTTTTTCTTCCTTAACCAAGGTGGCACTTGTTGCAATGCACTGTAAAAACCCTTTTTTACCGTCACAAACCCGGTCTTTTAACCGTCGGATAAGCATTCCCATTTCGATACCATTTGCTCCGCTATAAATGTGAGCTTCATCTAACACTAAAAATTTCCAGTGGGTTGCGTATTCACCATCAAAGAAAGAGGAATCCTTTGGACGTAATAGAAGATATTCTAACATTGCATAGTTTGTTATAAGGATATGCGGTGGATTCTCTCGCATTTCTTCCCTTGATAGAAGTTCACTTTTTACTGGATTAACGTCGGGGTTTCTGAGTCTAAACTTTTCTTCTCCCTGTTTTTTCGTTTCTGGCGTATCCCCTACATATCTACCAAAAGTCATTTGTATATCTGGAATTTCTTTTTCCACTATTCTTGCGATTTCTCTTAATCTGCGTAACTGATCATTTGCCAATACATTCATGGGGTATAGTAAAAGGGCACGAACTCCTGGTGTGAGTTTGCCCTCTTCATGTTCCTTTAAAAGGTGATTATAAATTGGCAAAAGAAAGCATTCAGTTTTTCCACTGCTTGTACCTGAAGCAATAACTACATTTCGACCATTTAATATTTTTCTGAGTGCTTTTTCTTGATGAAGATAAAGAGGATTGTCTCGTAAATAAGGGAGGGCATCATAGATAAAATCTTCTAAAGTTTTGCATAATAATCCTTGATCAATCAAATTCTTGAGGTAACAACCGCTTTCAAATGGCGGTATTGCTTCTAATATTGGGCCATTAGTAAACCCAAATTTTCTTGTCTCTTCGTAAAACAATTCTCGCAGTTTTTCATCCCTCAGACGGAAAGCACTGGTGAGATACCGGGTATAACTTTCTTTAATCTCTTGCGTTAATTTTATTGGATCAATGGGCATGCTTACCCCCTTCTATTATTGATTTTAAGGTTTTAATATTCCAATCATGTGAGGATTTTCTCCGTTTATCGAAGGATATATTCAAGCGACGTATGTTACTCCTATTTATCCCAACCACAATTATCTCTTGTCTACTAAAACCCTTACCTTTTCTTTTCTTCCCTTTATTACTTATTACCAATGGATAATAGAAAATTGTCATCGGCTCTTCTTGTTGAATCTTCTGTTTGGGCTTCTTCCTCATGAATTCAAACTCCGCTGGGAATTGCAAGGCTTCAACATTGCTTACTAATTCGCCTCCCGCATTCCAAATTTTTATCTTAAGTGGTATCTCATTCTTATTTCGCTTTATTGTATCGTAGAATTGGTTCAGTTCCAGATTATAATTTATCCCTTGGTGGATAAAATTTCCTTCCTGTAACCTCTGGCCGTTTGCTTCAAGTATGGCTGAGAGGTCATATTTGTTATTGAAATCGTTGGTGCAAATGAGGAGATAAAACGATTCACCGTATATCAACTCATCCCTTTTTATGTTTTGAAGTTTTCCATTCCAAGCCTCGTGTTTCGAAGTTTTCCATTTTAATCTTGGTATAGTTATTTGAAAATTTGTAAGGATTTCTGGCTTGCCCTTTTTGGTAATGGAAAAACGGAAAGTGTTCTCTTCAGGACGAAGTTCAATTTGGTAAGAATTGCTTTCTATGAGTCCTACTTTTCGGTCTACTCCGTAGTTCAACGCCCACCCTTCACCACTAACTTTAACCTTGATAAATTCTGACTTATGTCCCTGACGTGGAT
>SOIS01000043.1 GCA_004375965.1 Candidatus Cloacimonadota bacterium
ACCTAAAAGATTTTGCTTATCTTAAAAAGAAAAGGTTATCGTAGCATCCTTAATAATATTCATGAAATTAGTCGCTCCAATGATTTCAACACCTTCTCTAAAGTCCTCCTTTTTTAAATCTTTGACATCTAATGCAAGCTCACAGACGTATATTTTACCTCCCAAGTTTCTTATGCCTTCATACAATTCTACGGGATCTGGCAATCCTTTTGTACCCTTCAGTTCCTCAAGCCTACCCTTTACCAATGCAGGTGAACCTCCTGGCACACAAAATAAGACTACTTCATCACCAGATGCTGCTGCACTTGAACCAAGAATAAGAGGTGGAAAAATGTTTCCGGGCTCCGAACCATTGCAAGTAATTGCTACTTTAGCCATAATAAAACCTCCTTGTAAAAAAGTTTTTTGAATTCAAAGGGCGATTCTCCTTCATTTTAGGACTCAAGCGCTGCATCTATCATTTCCAATAACTGTTCTGATTTAAATCCCTTCTGTTCAATTGCTCCTGATGGACAGGTAGCCGCACAAGCCCCACACCCTTTGCAAACAGCTTCCTTTACATGAGCTTTTCTCTTCTCTACCCAACCCACTAATACTCCCACGATCTCTATAGCCTCGTATGAACAAATAGATTCGCAGGTTCCACAACCACTGCACAGGTCCTCGTTTACCACTGCAATCGTTGGCTCCGCTAAATACTTATCTTTTGAGATAATAGTACATGCACGAGAAACAGCTGCATTCGCTTGAGCAATAGTCTCATCAATTGATTTTGGACTGTGTGACAGACCAGCAAGGAAAATTCCTTCTGTTGCAAAATCAACAGGTCTGAGCTTCACATGAGCTTCCAGAAAGAAGTTATCGTCGTTTAATGGGACTTTTAACATTTCTGCAATATCTTCGCAATCGGATTGTGGCACTATACCGAGACTCAATACTAACAGGTCAGCGTCCAGAATAAGCTGATAATTTAGTAAAGGATCCTTCAGGGAAACCTTCAGATTCTCCCCTTGAGGGATAACTTCCGGTTTGTTGTATTCATCGTACTGGATGAAAGTTATTCCCATCTCTCTCGCCTTTCTATAGTAATCCTCTTTGAAGCCGTATGTTCTAACATCTCTGTAAAGAATATATATATTTACATCTGGATTAATTTCCTTGAGCTTCAATGCATTCTTGATTGCCTGGGAACAACATACACGACTACAATATGGATGGGTATCATCTCTGGAACCCACACATTGAATCATTACTACAGAATCAGGAACTTGTAGGGGCGTATTACTATACGCCCCTACAGATAGTCGCTTCTCCAGTTCTGTCTGTGTTATAACCCGGTCATGTTTACCATACAGATATTCAGTTGGGTGGTATTCGTTTCCACCGGTGGCGACAATAATAACTCCATGCTCTAATGTTTTAGTTTCTGAGTCCTGTTTTTTCTCTTCTCTTTTCTCTCTTCTATCTTCTGATTTCTGACTTCTGATTTCTGTCTTATAGTTACCAACGAATCCCTCTACCTTTTCAATATTTGTATTCGTGTAAATATTGATAAGAGGATTCCTCTTTATTTGTTCAATGATTTTTTTCAAGTAAGCCTGGACATCATTGCCCTCAAGGGTATAAAAGATATTAAGCAGGTTTCCACCCAGTTCCTTTTCTCTTTCTATTAGATAGACTTCATAGCCCTGGTTTGCAATTCCTATGGCTGCTACCATCCCTGCTAAGCCTCCTCCTATAATCAGTCCCTTCTGAGTAACATCTAACGGGAAACTTGGAAGGGGTTCTATTAACCGAGCTTTGGCAACCGCCATTCTCACCAAGTCCTTTGCTTTTATAGTTGCTTCTTCTGGTTCTTTCATGTGTATCCAGGAACACTGGTCCCTGATATTAGCCATTTCAAAGAGATGAGGATTTAACCCAGCCTCTCTTATTGTCTCCTGAAAAAGTGGTTCATGGGTTCTTGGAGTACAGGATGCTACAACTACCCGATTAAGATTATGTTCTTTAATTGCTTCTTTAATCTTTCTCTGAGTATCCTCTGAACAGGTAAAAAGATTATCCTCAGCGTAAACAACATTGGGAAGTGTTTTCACGTATTCAACAACTGAAGGAACATCTACAAATCCTCCAATATTTATACCACAATGACAGATGAAGGCGCCAATTCTTGGTTCCTGCCCACTCACATCAATTTCTGGAGGGTATTCTTTTACTTTCACCAATGTATTCCGCACTTTGGAAAGAAGAGCTTCCGCATTTGCAGCTGCGCCACTTGCCTGCATTACTGTTTCCGGTATGTCTTTTGGACCACTAAATGCTCCACAGACGAATATGCCATCTCTTGTAGTTTGAAGTGGGTTAAGTCTATCTGTGTCACAGAAACCATAAGTATTTAGTTCAATTTTCAATTTTCTTGCAAGCTCACTGACACCTTCTGGCGGGTTAAATCCAACAGAAAGGACAATAAGGTCAAACTCTTCATGTTTAATCTTGCCATCCTCGGTTTCATAAGTTAGTATTAAATTTTTACTCTCAGGAACTTCCTCTATTGATGATACTTTAGACCTTACAAATCTGACACCATACTCGCTTTCTGCTCTTTTTTGGTATTTATCAAACTCCTTTCCATAGGTACGCATATCCATATAGAAAATTGTAGGCTCAAGAAATTCACCCGCATGTTCCTTGGCAATGACTGCTTCCTTAACAGCGTAAGTGCAACAAACTGAAGAACAATAGCCATTTCCATGAACTTCGTCTCTTGAGCCAACACATTGAATCCACGCAATTTTTCGAGGGATTTCTCCATCACCCGGACGTAAGACTGCTCCGGCATAGGGTCCAGAAGCACTTAATATGCGTTCAAATTC
>SOIS01000031.1 GCA_004375965.1 Candidatus Cloacimonadota bacterium
TTTTATGTAAGAAAAGGAGAATTACATGGGAAAAGAAAAAAAGTTGAGGATTTTTGTAGGTATTGGTGTTTTCGTTGTTGTTCTTATTGTATATCTTATTACACTTGCACCAAGCACTTCCTTTTGGGATTGTGGTGAGTTTATTGCCTGTTCCTATATACTTGGAATTCCACATCCTCCTGGAACACCTTTGCAAATCCTGATTGGTAGAATCTTCACCTTACTTCCCATTTCTCGTGAGATTGCATACAGGATGAATTTCTATTCAGCATTAAGCGGAGCTCTTGCAGCACTCTTTCTTTACCTTGTCTTTGTTAAGGTAATTGAGAGATGTAGAAAACCAAAAGTATGGTGGGAGAGGCTGATACAGCATACATTTGGCGCTGGAACTGCACTCCTTGCGTCCTTCTTATTTACTTGCTGGGATAACTCAGTTGAGGCGGAGGTATATTCAACATCCGCATTTATCATGTTCTTCTGTGTATGGGTCACATTAATATGGCAGGAGAACATCGGTAAGAGGGCAAACAAAAACCTGTTGTTACTTCTTATTTACATTACGTCTCTCAGTATCGGGATACATCTTTTACCCCTTCTTGTTCTACCAGGATTATTCGTTTTTATCTTACTTGTAAAACCGCGGGAGCTGCTTGATTCAAAGTTTTTCGTGATTACTTTGGTTCTCATTTTCATAACCATTACAACATATCTTTATCTATTGCTAAGGTCACGATTAGGTCCGGGGATCAATGAGGTAGCACCAACAACGTTTGAAAGACTCTGGGATGTTTTCTCGAGAAAGCAGTATGGACCTATGAAGTTCTTTCCACGTAAGACAGCGATAGAAACGGGATATAATGTGTTTACTGCAATATGGCAGCAGATACGGGTTTATATAAAATATTTTTCCTGGCAATTTGTTGCATTTCCCAGGGAGTCGAGGGTTTTTTCCAGTGGTTATCGTTTATTCTCTGTTTTTGCAACCTGGTTTTATGCACTGCTTGGTTTCTGGGGTTTCTGGTCCCATTTCAAGAAAGATAAGAAGACATTTGCACTTATTGGTCTTATATTCCTTTTCACAAGTCTTGGGCTTGTATTGTATCTTAATTTACGATTCTCACCCTCCGATCCAGACCCACTTCATAAACCAAAGGAGGTAAGAGAGAGAGATTATTTCTATAGCGTATCCTTTTTATTTTTTGCTTTCTTTATAGGAATAGGATTATGGGAGCTTGCTTCAAGTATTATTGAAACGAGCTTGAAGCGATGGAAATCCATTGCAGCCATATGCTTGTCCGTTTTAATCTTTGCCTTTCCTGCTATTCCTCTATTCAGCAATTATAATTCCCATGTGAATAGACGCGGTAACTGGGTAGCAAACGATTATGGAACTAATCTCCTTATGACCTGCGATGAGGGTAGCGTATTATTTACAAACGGCGATAACGACACATTTCCACTCTGGTTTGTACAGGAGGTCAAAAAATTCAGGAAGTTTGATGCAAAAAATCACAAAGGTGTTGTCGTAGCAAATCTCAGCCTTCTTAATACGGACTGGTATATAAAGCAACTTAAGGAGTGGGGAGCTCCGATTAGTTTCACAGACAGAGAGATCGAGAAGCTAAGGCCAGTAAAGATTCCGAATGGCGAAGTGCTCTATGTAAAGGACCTTGTAATCAGAAACATTATTGCGACAAACGCTGGTAAGAAGTTACCACCAAGGGACCTTTTTGCTACAAGAGAGGAATTCACTGAGAAATATCTCAAAGACTACAAAGGTGAATTCAATATCTATTTTGCTGTAACGGTTTCAAGAGAAAATATGAAGGGTTATGAGAAACATCTGAAACTTGAAGCACTTGCATACAAAATTGTTGCAGAAGAGGGAAAAGGCATGATTGACCCTGAAAAAACAGAAGACTTACTTCTGAATAAATTTAGCTACAGGAGTATTTTTGACGATAGGGTCTACAAGGATATTAATACAATAAAACTTCTGAGTAATTATGCTGCGGGATTTTTTGCACTCGGAACATATTTAAGGGGTAAGGGGGATTACGATAAAGCACTGGAAGTGCTTGAGTTTGGAAAAAAGTTTGCGGTGAAGGATGTTATGCCTTTTGCATATAATCTTGCAGAGATCTACAAAGACAGGAAAGAGTATGACAAAGCAGAGGAAAACTTGAGGGAAGTTCTTGAGAAATTCGATAGCGGGTTAATTTACTATATGATAGGGCAGATGTATGAAGAACAGGGTAGGGAAGATGAAGCACTGATGAGTTATCTAAAAGCGAAGGAAAGTAAGAACGATAGGGTGGCAGGCTATGCTGGACTTGCATCATTCTATTACAGAAAAAATGATACTTTGAATACCATAAAATATTTACGTGAGGCAATGAGAGAGGGGAAGGTCTATTCAAACCTTTTTAGATTTTATATAACAAGTGGTGATACTGCATTAGCTAAGTTTCTCCTGGAGGATTACCTGAAACTTAACCCAAAAGATGAGAAGGTAAAAAGACTCCTGGAACAACTCGGATAGAAAAGATAGTAAGCAGTAAAGAGTAGGCAGTAGGGAGAAGGATAAAAGAAAAGAGCACAAGGATATAAGGACAGTTGTATTAGTATGTTTTGTCTTTAGGTGACTTAACCAGAAACCAATCTAAACAGGTTATTGACCCCACACTTTTAGTTAATTCCTGCTAATCATGATAATTAAGATTATGATAAAAGTGCTGGGTTAGCTGGAACTTTGGAAGAAGAAATTCGTTAACAAGATAGATGAAGAGAGTAGAAGATCTATCGGATCAGTTGCTACTGTTCGAGATATCTGAAAACAATGATGAAGGTGCATTCAGGATGATCTTTGA
>SOIS01000089.1 GCA_004375965.1 Candidatus Cloacimonadota bacterium
GGTTTCTTACGGGGTTTACTCCAGGACATGGATGTTCTTCTTCCGGCACATATCCTTGAGTATCTTTGGCCATACAGTGACACTACACTCACCGAGGTGCGCTTTATTGAGTAGAAGCATATAGGTACGGGACTGCCCAATGCCACCACCAATGCAGAGCGGAACCTCATTATTTATGATTGCCTGGTGGTATGGCAACTTGAGGAAATCAAGCTGACCTGTAATCTCAAGCTGCTTCTTAAGCGTTTCGGCATTAACGCGAATACCCATAGATGTCAGCTCGTGGCGGCGTTTTGTCACAGGGTTCCAGACAAGTATATCGCCATTAAGACCATGCATAGGTCTACCATCATCGGACGTTGTCTCCGTGACCCAGTCGTCGTAATCTGCCGCCCTCATTTCGTGCGGGTAGCCGTCTTTGAGCGTCCAGCCAATTCCGATGATGAAAACCGCGGGATATTCCTGCAAGATCGCTGTCTCGCGCTGCTTACGGGGCATTTCAGGGAACCTGTCAAGGATATCTTCTGCATGCATGAATGTGAGCTTCTCGGGCAGGTTAGGATACTTATCAGTCTTCAGTTGAGGGAAGAGGTCCTGGACGTGAACCTCAGCTCCCTTTAAGACTTTCCAGAGCTTCTCAACCACTTCCTTCAGAAATTGTAGGTTGCGCTGCTCTTCAGTTATCACCAACTCCCAGTCCCACTGGTCCACATATGAACTATGATCGTGGTCAAGGAAGTAGTCCTTGCGCACAGCGCGCATGTCGGTGTACAAACCTTCGCCCACCTTCATCCCAAACTGCTTCAGCGCAACACGCTTCCACTTCGTAGCGGCTTGTACTACCTGCACATCGATCGGGTGCTTGTCATAGTCATTTGAAATGTGGAACTGGATCGGGGCACGTGAGCCGTCACGATCCAGGTAGTCATTAACGCCGCTCTCAACATCTACGATTAGTGGAACCTCAACCCGCATCAGATTGAGCTCCTTACATAGATTCTCCTCAATGTAGTTTTTCACTGCAGTGATGGCATTCTGTGTTTCCTTGGGGGTGAGCTGAGAACTGTAGTCCTGTGGTAGGATTTTCTCCAGCTCGTTATAGTCGCCAATGCCTGGGCCAGCCAGGTCTGCCTTTTTATCTGCCATTTTCTTCACCTCTCTTTTTTAAATGTTTATCTTCAAACTGCATTATTAAATCAGCAATTTCTCATATATTACTTTATTCAATTTGTCAAGCGTTTTTTTCTTTAATTTTGTACTCACAATTTTTACAATGGGCTGTCAGCTCTCATCACTCTCTACTACCTATTCTTTACTATCTCTTCTTTGGTCTTTTTCGACCAATCCGAAACATATCAGCAATGTTAGCAGACTTTTTTATCACAGGTTCTATGAGGGGTTTTGATGACGAAATGAGCGTTGTAACACCGGGTCCGTGTCCTGCAAGCCTGCAGTCAGAGTGAATCACTATGCCAATTGTAACTGCACCTTTTCTGTAACTCCTACCAAAAACATTGTCATGGTCCTCAATAGCAACAAAATCTCCAAATCGTAACCTGTTAAGTCCAATTTCTTTGATTAATGCCTCATCTGTTGTCATTATATCATAATCTCCTGTTCCCATCGATGTAGAACCGACACCAGAGCCCATCAATTTACCAGGGACAATATGAGCAACAGAAACCCTAATTTTCCCCTTTTTTCTACTTTCTGTTATTCCCATCTTGAAAAAAAGATTAGGATCAAGGTTAAAAACATGTATATCAGGATAATCAAGCAATTTAAAACCCTGTCCATAACCTTTGATAAGAATTTTATCATCAATAGTCATCTTTTTTAGTGCCTTATCTGGAAAATCTATCAAAACATGCTCTATACCACCGTGATGCCCGGTCACAACACCTTTCGTTCGTTTAGCATCACCTGTGATAATAACCGCTTCGTTCCCTACGCAGGCATAGAAATTATAACCCCTTGTTGGCGGGTCATATCTTTTCTCTTCATTCAAGATTGTTGAAACACCAGGTTCAACATGGTCTCCTGCCCAGCCAAAAGCAGGGTCACCAACCTTAACATTGTATGTTATTCCACCTGTTCCGGGAAGAAGAAAAGGCAGACCGTTCCTATCAACATTATGTGAACCGAAACGTTTGCAAGGGTCTGCAACTTTTCCCTGAACCGAAATCATCACAACCTTATTTTTGTTGGTTCTAATCATAATTCCTCCCTTGTTTAGTTATTAGTCATTAGTTATGTGTCATTGTGAGTGAAAGGGGTCAGACCCCAATACTCTCCTATCTTCTTTTGAATCTTTTCTCAAGCTCATCCAGTGAGAATTTTATCATTGTGGGTCTTCCATGTGGACATGTGTACGGTTCATCAGTTGCAAAAAGATTATCAAAAAGTTTGTTCATCTCTTCTTGTTTCAGTTCCTCTCTTGCTTTTATTGCGGATTTGCAGGCAACCTGCATTGCAATCTCGTTAAAACCTTCCTTCCCACTTATATTTTCTATTATCGCCTGAAATAAGTCATGAACTACATCCTCATCTATTTCTTTCATAAATGGAGGTATTCCCTCTACAATGATTGTTCTTCCACTGAATTTTTTAATCCTGAATCCTAACTCATAGAAGCTCTCTATATTCTCTTCAAGAAATTCCTCCTCTTGAATGGTCAAATCTATATTTAAAGGGAAAAGAAGCATCTGAGGCGGTATGGATTCCTTCCTTCTCATAATCCTATCAAATATGATTCTTTCATGTGCAGCATGCTGGTCAACAATCATAAATCCTGTTTTTGTTGAGGCGAAGATGTAAGAATTATGAAGCTGCCAGAACCCTTTTGGTATAGTCTTCTCCTCTTCGTAAACCTTCTCTTTATCCTTAACAATTGCGAAAAGAGTTTGTTCTTCCCTTTCACCAAATCTCTTTTCTTCTTCTTTGAAGAAGAGAACCTTCTCTTTCTCAAGTTCTGGCAATCCGTTTTTGCTGGTCAACGCATGCTTAACAGAAGAGTAGATTGACTCGAATAATTCCCTTTCTCTATTGAATTTTACCTCTTTTTTTGTAGGATGAACATTTATATCTATCTCTGTTCCTGGGAGAGATATCTCAATTACAAAAATAGGATGCTTTCCCCAGAGGCTGCTCCCGTATGCTTTATAAAGTGCCTGTCTAACTAAGTTACTATTTACCCATCTTCTATTGACAAAGATATATTGAAAATCCCTTCCTGATCGCGCTTTCTCTGGCTTTGAGCCAACTCCCTCGATTGTTATCTTTTCACCATCTTTAGAGAAAGATAAAAGGTTATGAACTATATCACTCTCAAGTATATGCTTAAGCCGCTCTTTCAACTCTTTGGCAGGAGGTATTTCAAGATTCAATGAGCCGTTATTAAAAAGTGTAAAATGAATCTCCCTGTTTTCTATTGCAAGTGCTATAAATACCCTCCTTATATGCCTAAATTCAACAGATTCAGATTTAAGAAATTTCCTTCTTGCAGGTGTATTGAAAAATAGTCTTCTCACATCAACTGTTGTACCATTCTTTCTCGGCTGCGGTCTTCTCTCAACAATCTCTTCACCCTGTGCTTTAATTAGAAATCCCGTGTCTTCTTCTTGCAATTTTGACTCAATAACAATTTCGGAAACTGCTCTTATACTTGGAAGTGCCTCCCCCCTGAATCCGAGTGTATGAATGGTAGGAATGTCACCAATACATTTTATCTTACTTGTTGTATACCTCTCGAGTGAACGTTCAAGGTCGAGAGGACTCATGCCCATACCATTATCAGTAACCTTGATTCTCTCTACTCCCCCTCTTTCAACTTCGCATAGTATTCTCTTGCTCCCTGCATCTATTGAATTTTCAATAAGTTCCTTTATTACAGAGGCGGGTCTATCCACTACCTCGCCTGCTCTTATTTTTTCCCTTACCTCTTTTGGAAGTATAATAATCTTTTCTGACACGGAAACGTTAGATTGAATATTGTTTTTTAAAGGTCACTTGGCTTTCCAAAGAAGAATCCCTGTCCATATTCAATGCCCATCTCTTTAAGAACTTCGAACTCATCCTTTGTTTCAACTCCCTCTGCTATAATTATGGTGTTGATCTTTTTCGAAAACGGGATTAAACTTTCAAGCAAGAGCCATATCATATACTTTAATCCTTTTCATAACTGTAAGTTGGATTGATCTGTCTTATCCTCTTATCAAGTGTTTCTTTTTCTTTCCCTTCTATTTCTTCTATCTCTTTACCTTCGAATTCATAAGAATCAAAAACCCTCTTCCCATCAACTGTATAAATTGCAACTCTCGTTAGTTCCTTTTCAAGACTAAGAAGGCTGAGAACAAATTCTCTGAACTTAAAGTATCCTGACTCATAGTAATTTTCGTATGAGTCACACAATGGTCCTGCTGTGAGGGTTGCAAATGTTTGTGCATCCTTTTTCATCGTGTTTTTTATCTCTTTTGCCCGGAGATGGACAAGTATTGAGGCAAGACTCATCATAAATACAAATAAAAGGATATTAATATGGGAAATAATCTTTGTTCTAAAACTCATCACTTTAAAAAAAACTTCATTTTCTTACTTGCAGGATACAAAAACTAGAATTATCACAACCCGGAGTTCTCTTTTCATTCTTTTTCCATCAATTTTTGTTATACTACATACTATTTACAAAAAAGTCAAGAAAAATACTCACACTGCAGATTCGCCCATTAGATAATTTCATATCTATATGGGAACCACAGAGACTTTACTGTTCCCATTGTGCTCTCTCTTTAACCTCTATTTACTCTGTGGTTTAATGTAGACTTTTTAGACTTTCAAGAAATGATTCGATGGTATCTATAATAAATCCATTCTTGCTCAACAGATATGCAGTAACACCGATACCTCTTCTTTTCTTAAAGGAGGAATTTGTCATAAAGACGCCGCAGGATGGGCTACCATCTTTTAATAGTATCCTTCGAATATTCAGAATTTTCGCGAAATCGACTGTCCTGAGTGCACCTTCCTTGAAATTATGTGACATGTTTTTACCTGTCTTGAGCACAACAGGGATGTTTTCCTCCCAGAATCCATATCCATCTTTCCTCTTAATTGTTAATGGCTCCCTTGGAATAGGTAATCCACCGAGAAGCTCAGGACATACCGGGATAAGAATATATCCCTTCTCTATCTTTCTTACTCGTGAGTCAAAGGCATCCTTACCATCATATCGTGTCTTTAATCCCAAAAGGCAAGAACTAATTAATATATGTTCCATAATTAATTAAGAATTTGGAATTAGGAAATGTGAAGCGGATTATATACTTTTTCAATTAGTCTTGTATTTACTCTTTACTCTTTACTCTTTACTCTTTTACTCCCCTCCTTTTACCTCTTCTGTCAAACTATCTGTGTCAACTCTATGAATCATTTCTCCTATTTCCCTTGGCGTTTCAAGAACGAGTACAATTCTTCTATTCTTTTGTCTGTATTCCTCTCTATCGTTTGGGAAAATTGGCCGATACTGGCCGTATGCAGCTACCGATAACCTTTCAGGCGGAATCCCTGTTTCTTCCTGAAGGTATCGTACAACATTTATTGCCCTTGCTGCAGATAACTCCCAGTTCGTAGGAAATTTTTTTAATAACGCACCGCCGATCTTTGTATCATCTGTGTGACCTTCAACATTTATCTCTCCAGTAGTTGCATTTTTTAATATCTTGCCAAGCTTTGATAGCAGAAGTAAACCCTCACCGCTCAACTTTTCCTCTCCAGGATTGAACAATCTCAAACCAGGAAGGTTAATTTCTACACCTTTCTCTGCCCTTTTTATCTCAAAGCTTTCCTCCGTTGAGATTTTACTCAATTCATCTATAATATTTCTCTTGTATGAATCTCCAGTATCGCTGTCTTTCTCTTCCTCCATTTTCTTTTTAAGTTTTGTCACAATTTCAGTTAATGTTCTGTTCTCATTTTTAAGGCCCTCTATCTTGTGGTTCAGTGGCTTGCATTCCGTAATATAGAAAAATGCACTGAAACCTCCAAGAACAATAATTATTAATAGAAAAAAATAGACTAAAAATTTCATTTTCACCCTCCTGGTAATATACCTGATTACATTGATTTTTATTAGATTACACAGATTAAATCCAAATATATAGATAGGTTTTAATTTAAGAAATCTGTGTATTTATAGATTGATTTTTAGTAGCACTACTGCAAAACAAGCGATAGCTTCCTTCGCTCCTATAGGACCAAGTCCTTCATTCCTCTTTGCCTTAACAGAAACCCTCTGTTTATCAACCCTCAATAATTTTGCAATACTCTCTCTCATATTCTCCTTATAGGGGGATAACATAGGAACTTCTGTAATAATTGTTGTATCCACATTCAGAATTTCAAAAGATGCCATTTTTTTTATCTTTTCTACGATAAGTGTGCTCCTTATATTCTTGATTTTTTCATTGGTATCAGGGAAATGTTCACCAATATCTCCATGTGAAATAGCTCCAAGAATTGCATCACATATAGCATGAAGAAGAACATCTGCATCAGAATGCCCCACAAGCCCTACCTTTGAAGGAATCTCTACCCCCCCAAGAAAGAGATTTCTCCCTTTAGCCAATCGATGAATATCATAACCAAACCCAATCCGTAAACTCATTTTGTCCAATAAAAGATTCTACTGCTCAATTTTTGAAAATATTACTCTTCCAGTAGGAAGATCGAGTACACTGATAACTTTACATCTTATTACCTTTCCGAGAGATGTTGACGCTCCCTCTATGACAACTGTGCTGTTATCGTCAAGGTATCCTATACCTTCCCCAGTGTATCTGCCCCTTTTAACAGGTTTTACACTCAGAATATCTCCCTTAAAGAAAACCTGCTTTAATGCCATTCCAAGATCCTTCAATTTTAGAACCTTAACTCCTACCATCTTTGTAAACGGCTCAAGTTCATTTTCTATCGTGAGAAGTCTATAATTTCTTATGACCGCAAGCCTAACAATTTTTCTGCTGATACCATTCAAGTCCTTCGGATCCATTTTTTCAATCATCACATTATACCCTTCATCATTCATAAGTGTTTCTATCACCATATCACCCCTTTTAACAGAGACATCTGCATTAGGCAAAGAGGCTTGATGCTTGATATAATCTATGATAAATTGGGGTAACACAATGGTTCCAGTAAGAAAACCTGTTTTTAATACCATTAAAATTCGACCATCAATAATTGCTTCGCTTGATGGGATGAAATAGTCAGAATGTCTTTTTATATGAAAAAACACCATATACTCCTTTTTCGAATATTAAGAATGTGAAATAGATTTCTCTATCGCTTCCCTTAAACTCCTTGCACCAATTGTTTTTATGCTCTCGGTACGTAATCCTTTCTGGTTACCGATAGGAATTATACATCGCTTGAACCCCAGTCTTTCAGCTTCTTTAACCCTTCTCTCTATCTGCGATACAGGTCTTACCTCACCTGCAAGACCTACCTCTCCAATCACAACAGTGCCATTATTACAAGGACGATCGTCAAAATTAGAGGCAACCGCAACCACGAGCCCAAGGTCACAGGAGGGATCGAGGAGTTTCAGTCCCCCAACAACATTACAAAAGACATCGAAACCTCCGAGGTTATAACCCGCTCTCCTTTCAAGAACTGCGAGGAGGATTGAAAACCTCTTGTAATCGCTACCAACGATTACACGTTGTGGCACAGGGTATCTTGTTGAAGAAACAAGTGCTTGTACCTCAGCAAGGATAGGTCTTGTTCCTTCAATCGTTGAAATAACAACAGAACCAGATGTATTAAATGTTCTCTCGTCAAGAAACGTCATAGAAGGATTTTCAACCTCCACGAGCCCAGTCTTTGCCATCTCAAAAACGCCTATTTCATTGATTGAACCAAATCTGTTCTTAACAGCGCGCAGTATTCTAAAAGATTGTGTTCTGTCGCCTTCTAAATAAAGTACTGTATCAACCATATGTTCAAGTGTCCTGGGTCCAGCAATCATCCCAACCTTAGTCACATGTCCAACAAGAAAAATTGTAATATTTCCTTTTTTTGCAATCTTAGTAAGCTTTGAGGTGCATTCCCTTACTTGACTTACAGAACCAGGTGAAGATTCAATACCAGAATCAAACGTTGTCTGTATGGAATCCACAATAAGAATGGATGGCTTAACATTCTTCACAGCATCTATAATGTTTTCCACAGACGTTTCCGAGAGGAGAAAGAGGTTTTCCGTTTCTATACCCAATCTTTTCGCTCTCAATCCAATCTGATATGGAGATTCCTCCCCTGAAACATAAAGAATGCATTTCCCTTTCTTCGCAAGATTGGATGAAACCTCTATTAATAGTGTCGATTTTCCTATACCTGGTTCACCACCTATTAGGATAATTGTTCCTGGAACAATACCTCCTCCAAGAACCCTGTCGAATTCAGAAATATCTGCAGTCCATCTTGAATGTTCATCACTTTCAATTTCTTTAAGTTTGACGGGTTTAGATGGAGTCATTTCCCCTCTTCTCATATCAACTACCCTCTCCTCTACGAAACTGTTCCAAGCAGCACAGTTTGGACATTTTCCCATCCATTTGAGTGATGAATATCCACACTCCTGGCAAACAAATGTTCTCTTTTCTTTTTTCATCTTTGCTCGTTAATATGAATGTTTCGTTTAACTCGTCCCGAAAATGCAAAGCATTTACGGGATAAATTTTGAACGTTAATATCGTTTAATTCGTTATTACTCCTTCATGTTTTGTTACCATTACTGTTTCGGACCTAAAAAACCCTTATATTAATATATTTTTTTGGGTTTTCCTTTATATCCTTTATTAGTTCCTTTGTCTCTTTTAAGGTTGCTTCCAGTTCATTGTATAGTTTTTCATCCTTCATAAGTTTGCCTACTGTTCCCTTTCCTTTGTTTATATCTTCAAGGGACTTTGAGAGGAGATCAAGATTCTTATCAAGTTTATCAGCAACAGCAACAATCTTTCTTAAATCCTTCTCCGCATTTTTTACAGTTCTCTTTATTCCCGCTCTATTTTCCTTCACCAATCCTGCGAGTTCTTGTGAGGCGATGCTTATATTCTCCAGTGTCTTATCTACATCTCCCTCGCTAATTTTTTCAGCAATCTTTCTTATTGGACCAAGAATATCTCCAAGTTCACTAAGCGA
>SOIS01000183.1 GCA_004375965.1 Candidatus Cloacimonadota bacterium
TTCACAATCTTTTATATGGTCATCATGAGGCAAAAAAATTGGGTAAAGTGATGAAGGTCGGCTGGCTGTTAGATCAATTTGGCTTTCCCGCTCAAACCTGGCAACTGCTTAAAGGTTTTGGGATTGGCAGTGCATTCTTCTGGCGAGGACTTGGTATGAACCCTGATAAAATGAAAAGCGAAGTTATTTTAGCCTCTCCCAATGGTTCAGAGATTCTGGGAATATATATTTGGAATTCTTACAGAAATGCCATGGCTCTTTCAGAAACAAAAGAAATAGCCAGAGAGAGAATAATCAGCGAGGTTGAAAAACTTATTCCTCACGCACTAACCGAAAATATTTTGTTAATGAATGGATATGAATTTGATCCGGGTCCCGATGATATTCTCCCCATAATAGATGAGATTAATCAAGGGAGGAAAAAGGAAAAAGTTCTTCAGTCTACCCCCTTAGAATATATTGAAGCAGTAAGAAGATCCATTAAAAGAGATAAAATTGGATTGCCAAAAATTAAGGGTTATCTCTATAGCGGCCGCTATGCTCCCGTTCTATGTGGGGTTTGGTCTTCGAGGATATATCTTAAGCAGGTAAACGATAAATGTCAGCTCTCACTAGAAAAATGGGCCGAACCATTTTCTGTGTTCTCTTGGAGTGTGGGAACATCTTATCCTTGCGAGAAGCTTTCCGGAATATGGAGAATGCTTTTAAGAAATCATCCCCATGATGAGATCTGTGGTTGTGGTATTGATGATATACATAGGGATAATATGCGTGATTATAAAGAAGTTTTAAAGGCAGCTAATGAGGTGGGGGACAGGTCCCTGAAGATAATCGCCCGAGGGATTAAAACAAAGAATCCAGCTCTGGTTGTTTTTAATCCCTCTGCATGGAAGAGGAGTTCAATTGTGCAAATTGTAGTTAGATTACCCAAGGGATGGAAAGATTTTTCTCTTAAAGATTATCAGGGAAAAGATGTTCCTTTTCAATTGGGTAAGAAAAGGCAAGATAAAGTAGAAATCCGCTTCTGGGGTGAATACATCCCTTCTTGCGGATATAAGAGCTATTATCTGACTCAAGATCAAAGCAGTAACCCAAAAGTCAAAAATCCCGTTATGAGCGGGGATAACTGGATGGAAAACAGTTTTGTAAGGGTAGAGATTAATGAAGATGGCTCGCTTAACATCATTGATAAGGTGAGCGGTAAAATTTACAATAATGCAGGTTATTTTGAAGACGGGGCAGATTCCGGGGATACCTATAATTACTCCTATCCAAAGAGGGACAAAATAATCACCACCCTGGGGAGAAAAGCAAAGGTAACTCTTGCTGAATCAGGTCCTCTTTTTACCAGATTCAAAATTGAGCATTTGCTCGATCTTCCTGAAAGCTTAACCGAAAACAGAAGAGAGAGAAGTAAAAGGACGAGGAGATATCCTATTGTCTCCCATGTTGAGTTGATGGCTGGCTATTCAAGAATTGACTTTGAAACTAAGATTAACAATGTAGTAAAGGATCACAGATTGAGGGTACTTTTTCCTACCGATATTAAGACCAATCATTCTTATGCTGAGCAGCAACTCGATGTGGCTAAGTTTCCCATTAAGGGGGAAACCTATCCCGAAGATATTCCTGAAGGGATGCTTATTGCAGGAAAGGATATGGTTCCCATTGCCACCAGACCTCAAAGAAACTTTGTTGACTTGACTGATGGGGAAAAGGGATTGGCAGTTATATCTTTCGGGCTTCCCGAATATGAAATTCTTTCAAAAAAGAATACCATTAGCTTGACTTTACTTAGAGGAGTGGGATGGTTAGCCAGAACCGATCTTTTGACAAGAGAAGGGGATGTGGGATGGGAATTCCTTACTCCAGACGCTCAATGTCTTGGAAGATTTACTTATACTTATTCCGTTCTTTCCCACAGAGGAGATTGGCAAGAGGGATCGGTTCACTACTGGGCTGAGGACCATAATTGTAGAATAAGGACAGTTCAGACCGATGAGCATAAGGGAAGACTACCGGAGGAGTATAGTTTTTTCTCTCTATCTGTCGAAGATGCTAATCCCGATGTTTTAAGGGTGATTCAAGTGAAGAAAACAGAGGATAATGAAGATATGACGCTCACCTTTGTTAACTATCTCGATAGGCAGATTAATGTAAAACTAAAGATGGGAGGGGAAGTAAAGAAGGCATACAGGACCAATCTTGCTGAAGAGATAAGAGAGGAATTGAAACTCAAAGACAGAGTTATTTTGGTTAAAGCAAAGGGGAAAGATATTGTTACTTTAAGGATAAAACTGAAGCCCCATAAACTTATTTCTAATTCCTTCAGCCGGGTCACTTCTCTCCTTCCTCATAATTTTTCTGTAGAGGAAAATCTTCTAAAAATAGATATGCCTTCCTTAGTAACTCTTGAAGATATCAAAAATGAACAAAGGCGAGTGGAGAGGAAAGAAAAGATTCTTGTTAAAAAAGAAAAGAAACTTAAAGAACTCAAGGATAAGAAAGGAAGTTCTCCAGCAAAAATTCAAGAGAGTAAGGGAGAAGTGATCAAAGCCAGAAGATACCTTGCAGAAGCTAAATATTCACTTCTTCTTACTAAGAAAAGATGGCTTGAGATGAATGAGCAAGTCGCCGATCACCAATTGCAAATCGCAGAGATAGAGAAACAGATTGAAGGTATTGCCTCTCAGCTTGCCCGGTTGAGAATAGAAGGTCGCTGTGCCGAGTTCCTTAACGATTATTATAAAAAATGTTGATGCTTCCTGGTTTAGTTGCCGTCATTGTCTTTGTCTTCATAACTACTTGGAACAACTACCTGTACGCGGCTG
>SOIS01000133.1 GCA_004375965.1 Candidatus Cloacimonadota bacterium
AAAACTCAACCTCATTAACAAACTTGAGTTTAAGGAAATCTTCTGCCTTTACATTCCGCCTTTTCATATAACCTCCTGTTTATCAAAAAATACTATAATCCTTTTCATTGGCAAAGTCAATAAAAATCATAGATTCCATAAATTCTTAAAAAATGATTTCACAGATTAAAAAAACCAATGAAACTAATAAGCCCAATCGGACTAATTCGACCAATAAGACTTGTCAGTCTTTAAGGTATTTCTCTACACTGACAATCCGGTAGGTTTTTTTATGATACGTATCAAGAAATGTTTCTCCCACCTTTTTTCCAAGAAGTTTGGCTGCGAGTGGAGCCGTATGTGAAATGACCTCCTTATGTGGGAGGCTATCCCAGGGACCCAAAATCAGAATCTCCCTCTTTTCTCTTTTTTCTATATCTTCTAAAAAAACACATGTTCCAATTCCCACTTCTCCATCCACAAAGGTTATTTCCTCAATAGGTCTTGCTTTTGCTAATTCGTTTTTTAACATATTCACCCTGTCAAAAAGCCTTCTCTGCTTCTCTTTCGCTGAGATATAATCAAAATTTTCACTCAGGTCGCCCTGTCTCGCTGCTTTACCTATGTTTTCACTATTCGCGGGTATATCTACTTTTAAGAGATGGGCAAGTTCTGATTGCTTCTTTTTAATAGCCTCTCTGGTTACAAAGAAGAATTCCTCAGTTGTCTTTTCTTTAAGTGAGTGGTATTTTGTTTCTGCAAGTCTTTCAAAAACCTTTTTATCTTCTGAATTCACTGTAACTTCTTTTTTTATAATATCAAGGAGAACCTTGATTTCCTCCTTTGATGATGTTTCAAGAGCCCATCTGTACATATCAAATCCATACTTTAAAAAGACTACCTTTGCCCGTGGCCTAATTTTTTGATTTTCATCTTTTTTTGCCATAAACTCTAACACTGTTTCAAAGAGAATTATTGGTTTATCTATCAAATCGGGTTTTTCTTTGCCTTTCATAACCATCTCTGCTAAATAGAGAAAGCATAGAGGGTTTTTATTTGGATTCTGTAAAACCTGTATCTTTAAGTCTTTAATACTACTTCTTTTCTCTAAAATCTTCTGTGAATGACCCCTGAGCCAGTCATCGGATGTTTCGAGGAAAAATTTTCCTAAGAATTCATAATCCTTTTCACCGATATACTGAAGTAATTCCCTTTTATATCTTCTTTGAGAGAGGTGGTTAATGAGAAGTAACTTTTCTTTATCTTTTGCATCTTTCAAGAGAAATTCAAAGCCATCCGATAACCGTTTTCTGTCACCAGTTACTTCAGTCTCAACTAAAAGCAATTGTAGCTTTTTCTCCAGTGCAACATCGTTATTTTCCAGCATTTCCTCTACGGAGACGACCCATTTCTCTTTTTCTTCCGGTTTTAAGTTTTCTTTTGATATGGAGAGCAAAGCCTCGATTCTATCCCTATAATTACGTATTGATACTATACTATCTATCGATAATCTTTTTGAAATGTGTGCACGTGTAAATGAATATTTATTTCCCTTCCTCTTTATCTCGAAACCTTCTGATTTTGCCCCTTTTTTCACTTTTTCTATGAAGGATGACCATTCATCATCGTTTACGATTTCTTTCAGCAATGCTTTTGCCCTCTCCTGTGTGATTGTCTCATCCTTATTTAGCATTAATTTTATAAGATGAGCTGGATTCTCCTTTTTTAATGAGATCAGGTAATCCTTTTTTTCAATCTTTATAACAGGAAAGTCATCTTTCTCCATCGGTGTGAGAATGTTAAATGCCATATCAAGATTGATGGAGTGTTTGGGATGTGTAGGAAAATCAATAAATATTTTATTAAAGAGTAGGTCAACAGAATGTATCTTACCAATGCCCCAGTTTCTATGAGAAACATAGTTATTAGGGCAAAAATCTATTAGTCTTTCAAGGAGAACGACAGCATCCTTAACATTTTCACTCCTCCGTAGCCCCGCTTTCTCAAGAAAATTTTCTATTTCACCACATCCGCTGTAAATAGTTCTGTAAAAATCCTCTAACCTTTTTCTTAAATCTGCATCAGCACCATCTATTTCAAGCATTCTTTTTGCAATGTCTAAAACATCTTTAGGGACTGGTTTTTTCTCCTCAAAGGAGAGAAGAAGAAGGTCAAGAAGTGTGAATGCTCTATCTTTTTCCTCTAATGATTCAATTTTCCGTACAATATCAAAAGCAAAAGTTTTATCAATTGGTTCTGCATCAATCAACTGCATCCAGAGATCTTCAAGTGTATCAAAGTCCTTCTTTCTTAAAACCTGTAAAAGTAGTCGCTTTGTCCATTTTAGCCAGGCATCCTTTTTATTGATTTTTTTATAATAGTCTACAAGTTTCTTCGAAAACTCTTCTGGTCTATTTTCTCCCTTAGCAAGAATTTCCCAGAATGGAACAGCATCATCCACTTTGCCAAGTTTTTCACAGGCGAGGACTATCATTCTGATGATATATCTATCCTTATTATTTTGTTTATAAAGCTCAAGGGATGTTGAAAGTAGTTCCTCCCATACCTTTTTTTCTTTGAGTTGCCTTAATTTTTCTTTGTAATCCATCACTTTTTTTTACCACTCAATATTCTATATGTCAAGAGGAAATCGCTTTGGTTCTCACATAAATTTATACAATCTTATTGGTAGCCTGCGGCTACCTAAAAGTTAAGAGTGGAAAGTGAATAAATTGTTTCATTAGTTAAATTAGTCCCGAAAGAATATTCTTCGAATATCACGGGATAAATTTTATTGGTCTGATTGGTTTAAAATATTCGCACGGGGCAGGTAAGATAGACAAG
>SOIS01000131.1 GCA_004375965.1 Candidatus Cloacimonadota bacterium
AAAAGACACTCACCCAATTCCTCAAAAACGTATCCACCAGGGTCAATACCTTTCTGTTCGATTTCTTTCTCTAACTTCCTGTGGATTTCGAGAGCTTCTTCTATTCTCCCAAGCGACCTATAGGTTCTTGCAACATTCCATCTTTGGATTCTCACGCCTTTTTCATCGTTTATTTCCTCACGCCATTTTAGACCCTTTTCGAATAATTCCAATGCTCTATCGTACTTTTTTAAATCATGATACGTCCAGCCAATATTGTTATATAGAGGACCTAACCAGCCTTTTGCACGTTTGTCAGTTGTTTTCTCAGTCAGTTCTAATGCTTTGAGACTCCATTCAAGTTGCTTTTCCGGTGGTTCAACGATTCCCATCATGTGCGCTGCATCAACTGCATAATAGTCTTCACTCTTCGCAAGCGCGAGTTCCCAGGCTTCTAAAAAGAACGGTTTGGCTTTTTTCTTGTAATTTGAAGAGTTGAACGCTCTTCCTCTTTCAAGGAGATATCTGATTTTTGCGACTACTAATTCATCCGTTAACATTGCTTCAACAGCATCAAGGGTTTTATGAGCATCATCAAACTTACTCTGCATCCCTTGTGTTCGTGCGATCTGGGTTAACAATTGTCCATAATATGACATATCACCGGATTCTTTTGCGACAGGAATCAATTCCCGAAATTTTATTTCAGTCTGTTTGGGATTACTGTAGTCCCACATTGCATCGAAATCGGGCAGCGACTTCTCTTCTTTTGCGGATTTCGAACACATTAAACATCCTCCCAAAGCCAAAGTAATCAGAAAGACAAGTAGTTTTTTCATCTGCTGCCTCCTTGTATTAGTCTAAACCAAGAACGACCCTGAAGCCGGGAATATCCAAAAACCCGTGACCTGAAACATTAAATGCTATTACCTTCTTTTCTCCAGATTCCTTACATTTAATTGCTTCCTCAATTGCACAGCAGACTGAATAGGCAGATTCCGGGGCAGGAAGCCAACCTTCTGTTTTCATAAATATCTTTGCAGTCTCAAAAACATACTTTTCGTCAGCCGGATAAGCAATAGTATCAATATAACCCTTATATCGCAACAGGCTGATAATTGGCGAACAACCATGATACCGTAATCCATCACCTTTGATCGGTTCCATATCAACCTTATGTCCTAAGGTATACATCTTTAACATAGGTGTTATTTCTGCATAATCTGCAAAGTCAAATCTATATTCTCCCTGCAGGTTTGGAGCCACCTGTGATTGAGCAGCAATGAACTTTATCTTCTTGCCTTTCTTTAATACATCTCCAACAAAAGGCAGGGCAAACCCTCCAAAATTTGAGCCACCCCCAAGGCACGAGATAACAATATCCGGGTAATCATCAAAAATTTCGAATTGCTTCTGTGTTTCCAGTCCTATTACAGATTGATGCATAAGAACATGGTTCAATACCGAACCCAGACAGTAGGTCGCTTTTGGATCTTTTTGTGAATCTTCAAGTCCTTCAGAGATAGCAATACCAAGGGATCCCACATGTTCAGGATTTTTATCATATAGTGTCTTACCAAATTCAGTCATTGGACTCGGTGAGGCATAAACATCTGCGTCCAGAAGTTTCATAAAAGTTAATCTGTCTTGTTTCCAGTTGTATACACTGCGTACCCAGAAGACGGTACACTTCATCCCAGTTACTGCTGATGCATAGGAAAGCGCCGTCCCCCACTGCCCTGCACCAGTCTCTGTCGTTACCCGTTCAAAACCCTGTTGTTTTGCATACCAACACTGTGCCAGGGCTGTATTTACCTTATGACTGCCAGTCGGACTGAAAAACTCACTTTTATAATACAGTTTTGCGGGTGTATCAAGCCTTTTCTCAAGATTTAATGCTCTGAAAAGTGGCCTTGGTCTACCTGCCTGAATATATAGCTCTCTGATACCATCAGGGATATCTATCCAATTCTCTTGTGAACCTTCCTGTTTTAAGCATTCACCTATCATTAGTTCAGGGAGTTTTGCAAGCCTTGATTCTCCTTCCTCTGGATCCTTAGGTGGAGGGAGTGGCTCTGGTAGATCCGGGATGATATTGTACCACTGATGCGGAATGTCATCGACACTCAGATTCACCTGCCTCAGTTCACTCATTATACCTCCTTTCAATTATAACCGTTTGGTAAAGTAAAAATGCATTATACAACCAATTCTATTTTTTGTCAATCACTTTTCCTACAAGTCCTACAAGTTCAATATTGAGCTTCAATATCAACCTAACCCCTCTACAGCACCTGAAATATCAGTAAGGGATGTTACAGTTTGATCTGGCTTATCTACTTCTCTTTGTGGTTCTATACAAGAGATTGCAACCCGCTTAAGACTATCTAAATAGAGGCAACTATGTTCTGAATCCGGGATATATCCCTTTTTTTCAAGATCCAGCTTTACCCATATCGTCTTCATGCCAATTTTGTTCGCAGGCAAAATATCATTATCAATCCGGTCTCCAATCATCACCATTTCATCTGGCTGACACTTTGATTTCTGAATAAGCGTCTTAAAAAAACGATCATCAGGTTTTAACAAACCGATTTCTGCACTTAGCAAAACAATCGAAAAGTATTTTATTAATCCTCTATTTTCAAGAGCAGTACGACATGCGGACACCTGATTCGCTGCAATACCAAGTTTGTATGTTCTTGACAATTCTCCGAGAGTGTACTCAATTCCAGGAATAGAAGGGCTGTACTTTTCATAGTTGTGTTCAAGTTCCTCAATAATCTGCAACCACAGATCACGCCATCGCTTTTCTCCGAGATGCCTTTTACCTAGTGTCCGATAATGTCTACCATCGCTATTCCCGATTATCAGTTGCTCTCTTTCGGTAAGCAGATCAGTAAATGTAAATGAACTGTCAATCTTATGTATCTTTTTAAACAAGTTCTCATAAACGAAAATCATTACAGGATCATCATTGAAGATAACATTACCAACGTCGAAAAATAACCACTTAATCTTTGCTTTCATTTGCTCATTTCTTTTTTATACCACAGCTTATGATTAAATCTTTTGACAACATCTATCATCTTCTAACCTTTTATGATTTTTTATTTAGCCTTGAGCAGAAACTATTTATAACCTTTTTTCCTTAAATTTTTGTCAGATTTAACTCTATTTGTTCCTTAATCTGTTCGTATGATTGTGCCCCTACTATTCTCAGTAACGCTTCTCCCTTCCGCATCTCTCTTTTTTATATAAAACATTCTTTCACTTACGTCAAGGTTTTTTTAGGGATTTCTTCAAGATGGAAAGAAGAATCTCTTCAGATGTGAAAAAGAAAAGATTGCCGACATGTTCATTGTTTTGGTTCTGAAATATGCATAGCAATGATTTTAATGAACTAAACATTCCAAATGATCCAGCATTTTACAAACAAAGTGCTGCTAAATTTCAAACTTGACTTTCTGAATTATTTTTGTTATAAGTAACTCTATGACGAATAAAACAATACTAACCATTTTACTTTTGCTTACATTGTTTTTTATTTTCATTTCTGCCACGTGCATCCATAAACCACCGGTATCAAAAACCATAGGTTTTTCGAAGGTTTTTATCCCCGATGGAATCGGGGTTAATATCCATTTTACTGGCGCACCTGAAAAGGACCTGGCGCTTATCGATGAAGCCCATATAAAACTAATCAGGGCGGACCTTACGTGGGCAAATGTAGAAAGGAAAAAGCACACATACAATTTCTCAAGATACGACCTCCTTATAAATGCTTGTGAGGAAAATGGGATACGAGTACTTTTCATCCTTGATTATAAAAACAGATTATATGGCAAGCATAAATCAATAAAGACGGATGAGCAACGTCACGGATTCGCAAGATTTGCACAGGAAGCGGCAAAACGTTATAAAGGCAGGGGAGTCATCTGGGAAATTTGGAATGAGCCGAATATGGCAAAGTTTTGGGGAGAAGAGCCAAATGTGGACGATTATATGGCATTGGTTAAAATTACCTGTAATGCCATCCGTGAAGTAGACCGCAATTCCATAATAGTTGCTCCAGGTACAGTAGGTATAGATACTAAATTCATTAAGGGATGTGCAGAGTTGGGGTTGTTTGAACTTGTTGACGGTATTTCTGTTCATCCATATCGGGAAGGTGGACCCGAGACAGTTATTAAAGGATACAAAACCTTGCGCCATCTGATTAAGGAGTATACCCCCAAGGGCAAGCTGAAACCAAGAATTCTTTCGAGCGAATGGGGCTGGGGACTACCATATTTAGAGATGAGAATTATTGGTAAAAAAGGGGCAGAGTTAAAGCAGGCATCTTACTTAACCAGACGATTTTGCACAGAAGCTCTTGCAGGCATTGCTTGCGCTATCTACTACAAGTGGAGAGAAGATGACCATGGAATGATACGCTTTAATTATAATTTGAAACCGTCCTATACAGCTTTCAAGGTTCTTAACGAACAACTTTCAGGATATTGTGATGATGTCTCAAGATTAAATTTTGGCGACGAAGAAAAAGATTTTATTATTGTTTTTAAGGGCAAATCAGGTAAGAAAATAGTTGCCTGGCGAACAGAAGGGATTAACATTATTTCTATTCCATTTAAAGGCAAAAAAGCAAAAGGGGTTGACTTTCTTGGAAAACCCGTAGAGTTTGATGTAGAAAATAACATCCTTCATCTGAAACTCAGCGACCATCCTGTGTTTATTGCATGGTGACTTTATAGTTATTGTAAAAATTAATATAAAAGAATATGGATGAATTAAAATCCCCCTAAACCCCGTTAGATGGAGAAACTTATCTAACGGGGTAAATCCCCCTTTACAAAAGGGAGACTTGTTAGAAAGGAGGTCCTATGGATGTTTTTGAAGCAATTAAAGAACGGAGAAGTGTAAGGGCATACGATGACAAACCAGTAGAGAAAGAGAAACTGAATAAGATATTTGAGGCAGCAAGGCTTGCACCTTCAGCGGCTAATTATCAAGAGTGGAGATTTGTTGTGGTGACGGAAAAATCAAAAGGGAAAGCTTTAATGACGGCTGCAAATAACCAGAGCTTTGTTGCGGAAGCACCCGTTGTTATTGCCTGCTGCGCTGAGACTGATGAACACAAAATGCGCTGTGGTGAACAATGCTATCCAATAGATGTTGCTATTGCAATAGACCATATCACACTTGCTGCTGTAGCACTCGGTCTTGGAACATGCTGGATAGGTTCATTTTATCCTGATAAGGTACGGGAAATCCTCAATATCCCAAAAACAATTAAGGTTGTTGAATTGCTAACACTTGGTTATCCTGCAGACTCACCCCGTCCAAAGAACCGAAAAACCATTGAAGAGATTGTTCACTATGAGGAGTGGTGGTAAACTTCTGGGAATGTAAGAGAAAAGGAGAGTGGGAGCATCGGAGAAATAGGGAGAAAGATAAGAAAAGGAAAATGTAAAAATAAAAGATGGATGATGGAGGATAGCATTGAAGGTTTCGCTCGCGGGCTTTAATGTAGATTATGAAACATTAAAGGAAATCGTAGGCAATAAAATGGAGAAAATGTCTCTTACACCAGAGGTTTTCTCTGCTGCCTATGCACGAATAAGCAGAAGTCCCAAATCTGTAACAGAGCTGCGCAGGATTGCAAGACAAGAGATAAAGAAGGCACGAAGGTCGAACAGAAAGATCATTTTTGAGATGGGGCATCATTCTGTTGCAGAACATGCCGTTTTCAATTTCGATATAATGGGTATATCACGATTACTTACAGAAGAAATAGAAAGATTTCGATTATCCTCATATACAGAGAAATCACAGAGGTACATAAAATTAAAAGGTGATTTTTTCATCCCTAAGGGAATTGCAAAAAGCAGGTATCTTGACAGATTTAAAAAGGTACTACATAAGGGAATTGAATTTTATCATAAACTTTATAAGAGAATCATTGACTATGAAGTGAAGCGGTTGGGACGGACACCTACAAAGGAAGAGAAAAAAAGGATAGCATTGAAAGCCAATGAAGACGCACGATACATCCTCAGTCTATCCCAGAAGACACAACTCGGAGAAACCATCAATGCGAGAAATCTTGAACTGCTTCTACGAAGATTTGCTTCTCATGAATTGGATGAAGCAAGAGAACTTGGAAAAAAAATGTTCGGGTTAGTAAAAAAGAAAGCACCTTCAATCATACTTTTCTATCGGGGGAATGAATTTGATAAAAAGACTTACCCTGAATTGAGGAAGCTAATAGAAGGCATAAAAAAGAAGGGGAAAAGGCTGGCAGAAGATGATGTTTGTCTTGTTGACTGGACAAAAGATGCTGACACTATCCTTATTGCAGTTATCCTTCATACATCTTCAGAGATGAATTTTAATGATGCTTTTAAGATTGCAAAATCAATGGATTATAACAAAAGGAAAACGGTCATTAAAAAGGCATTTGAGCATTTGGAGCTTTACGATGCAGTGTTAAGGGAATTCGAGTATATATATCTTACATTTTCCCTGATTGTTTCAGCATCCTGTTTTGCTCAGTTAAAAAGGCACAGACAGAGTACCATTACATATCAGAGATACAATCCTGAACTCGGGGTAACAATTCCCCAGTCTGTATATGATGTTGGGATGGACAAAGAATTTAAAGAAATTATACAGATAACAGATGCCCTGTTCTATCAAATGCAAAAAGAACTTCCAGTGGTTTCACAGTACGTCTTAACGAATGGACATAGAAAAAGAGTACTGCTCTCAGTTAATACACGGGAACTTTATCATATATCAAGATTGAGAGAAGATGAACATGCACAGTGGGAAATTAGAGATAAAACGATAAAAATGGTGAATCTTGCAAAAGGTGTAATGGGTCTAACACTTTTGCTCACAGGTGGAAAGGACAGATATCCAGAGATTTATAATGAGGTATTTGGAACGTACCCAAAGGTTATAAAACCTATTCTTCCTTCATAAATGGAACTTTCTTACTTCCCTTACGTTAAAATAAATTGACGAAGAAAACAATTTATGTTATAATTACTACGATTAAAAAGTGAAAAAGGAGGATGAATGGAAACATTATGGGAGAAAGTAAAGAAAGGATTCATTCTGGCAGTAGAGAGGACCGATGAACTTACCAAAATAGGGAAGTTAAAACTTGACATTGCAGGTATCCATAGGAAGATCAAACAGCATTTTGAGGAATTGGGCGGAAGGGTTTATGAACTCACCAAGACGGGAAAGAGGAAAAAACCTGCCACAGATGATGAGAATGTATTAGAACTGATTAAAAGAATAAAATGTCTTGAAAAGGAATTAACTGAGGAAGAGAAAGAACTTAATAATTTGATTAATAAATCTTAAAGGAATTATTTAAAGAAAATATAAATATTTTTAATAAAATACTTGACAAAATGAGTAAAAGATATTATATTAATAGTGAATGAGAGAGGGAGGGGTAAAAATAAAAAAAATTGTTCTAAATATGGAGGTAATAATATGAAATTCGGAATAACTAAATGGGAACCTTTTAAGGAAATGATCTCTTTAAGGGATGAGATAGATAGGCTATTTAACGATTTCTTCAGGAGAACACCAGAAGATGAAATGGAACCTCATGGCGTATGGTATCCTGCTCTCGATATTGAGGAATCAGACAATGATATAAAGGTTATTGCTGAACTGCCTGGTATGAAGAAAGAGGATATAAAAATTACGATCTCAGAAGGTCAGTTGGTGATTCAGGGTGAGAGGGAATTTGAGAAGGAAGAGAAAGACAAAACATATCACAGAATAGAGAGAAGTTATGGCAAATTCAGAAGATCAATCTCTCTCCCTACAGAGGTAGAAGTAGACAAAGTAAAAGCAAATTACGAAAAGGGCATTCTATCAATAACTATCCCAAAATCTGAGAAGGTTAAGCCAAAGGAAATCGGCATCACCGTTAAGTAAATTACGCATCCCTCCCTCTATGAATACTGTTGAAACTGCAGATACTGGGAAGGTAACCGATTCTTACTTTTAAAATATATATTACTACACCTAAGAATTAGAAATGTGTGGGATGCTAATAAGTCTATGAACCACTAAAAGGAAGATGAGAAAGTGAAAGAAATAGACGAAGATACTCCACTTTTCACAATAAGCATTGTTTCAAATATTCTTGGAATACATACACAGACCTTGCGTATATATGATAGAGAAGGTCTTGTCTCTCCTGTTAGAACTCCAACAAACAGGAGGTTATATTCTGAGAAGGATATAAAAAGATTGAAATATGTGTGTTACCTTGTCCATGAGAAGGGTGTAAACGTATCAGGTGCAAAGATCATTCTTGAGATTACCGATAAAATTAATAAAAAAGGAGAAAAAAATGACGAGCAATAGAGGATACATTTCTGGTGCGGCGTTTACTGCACTCGTTGCCGTTATGGCTTTTATTATGGGTCTTGTTATCGCATCAAACATCAATATCTTCCAGGGCAAAAATACACAAGAGAGTGTTGCCCAAGCCAATGTTCCACTTTCAGCCTCAAGTATTGGCGAATCCATAAGGAGCCCATTTACCGCTGTTGGAAAAGAGATATTACCAGCTGTTGTAAATATAAGTGCAGAAAGGATTATAAAAATCAGGACGCCCTTCTTTGATTTTCCTTTTGAGGAATTCTTTGGAGGTTTCCCACGGGAGATTGAAAGAAAAGCCAAAAGTCTCGGTTCCGGAATCATATTTTTTAAGGAAGGCTATATCCTAACAAATAATCATGTAGTTGCAGGTGCAGACAAGATAATTATTACTCTTTCGGATAACACTATTTATAAAAATAAGGAGGTTGAGGTTGTTGGAACAGATCCAAAAACTGATGTAGCTATTCTGAAAATCAATTCAAAAAGTGACCTGCCGTATGCGAGATTTGGCGATTCAGATAAAATAGAGATTGGTGATTGGGCAATTGCGTTTGGTAGTCCTTTTGGATTTAGCCAAACGATGACGGTAGGAGTTATTAGTGCAAAAGGGAGAACGCATGTCCCACTGAGCCATGGTCCAACATTTCAGGATTTTATACAGA
>SOIS01000139.1 GCA_004375965.1 Candidatus Cloacimonadota bacterium
TGACCAGCAGGTTATAGATTCCAGGGCGACTCTCGTCAAAACGAACCTCCCGCAGTGAGTCGGTAGTTGCTTTTGTAATCTTTGAACGAATGGTATCTGGTGAATCAAGCAAATGGATTGCATGACCTTGTTGCTTATCACTCTTACTCATTTTCTTGGTGGGATCGTCCAGTCCCATAATACGAGCACCTATCTTGGAAATTACCGGCTCCGGTAGTTTGAAAGTTTCACCATAGATTGAATTGAATCGTTGTGCAACATCCCTAGTGAGTTCCACGTGTTGTTTTTGGTCTTCACCAACTGGCACGAAATCCGCTTTGTAGAGCAGAATATCTGCAGCCATAAGTGCAGGGTAATCGAAAAGACCAACACTAACCTGCTCTTTCTGCTTTTGTGACTTTTCCTTGAATTGTGTCATACGCTGCATCCATCCCATAGGCATGAAGCAATTCAGGATCCAAGCCAATTCACTATGAGCACTAATATGAGATTGAACGAAGACAGCGGACAGTTTGGGATCTATTCCAGCAGCAAAGAGAATACCTGCTACTTCTCTTATCTTCGATTTTAGAATTTTAGGTTCTTGAAGAATGGTGATGGCGTGTAGATCAACAATGCAAAAGATATTTTCTAATTCAGCCTGTGATGCTACCCAATGCCGAATTGCACCCAGATAGTTTCCGATATGGATATTACCTGATGGCTGGATACCAGAGAATACTCGTTTTTTCATAGCTCTTCCTTTCTTTCTCCCTTATTGGTTAATCCTAATTATATTTTTATTAAAATTGTCATTCTTTAAATTCGGAGTTCGAAATTTAATATAACATTTTCAGTATAAAAGAAGTTTTTATAAAACAAAATTTAGGTAAGTACTGCAAGGCGTGAACCTTTTATGCTGTGTTATCGGATGTGCTGCCCTTTCCATATGTGAAATCTCTAATATGCATCCCATAGATTTCATTGAAGCCAAACTTTTTATAGAATGCTCCTTTGTCCGGATCAGTTATCAAAACAATATCGTAATATCCCTTAAAATGCGAAACTGCGAGTTTCATCAGATGTCTACCGACCCCTTTTCCTTGATGGGTTTTAAGAACCTCAACTAAAGTTATAAAGGCATGCATTGCACCATCACTTATTGCTGTGAGGAAACCTATCAGCTTGCCATTTTCCCTTGAGGTAATAATTAAATCAGCTCCATCCAAAAGTTCGCCTTTAATCTCTAGTGATGGAGGTGATTTCCAATCCTGGAAGAAGTGGTTAAGTTCATTTGGAATAATCCTGTCACTTATTTTGTATTCAATCATTTAGACCTCCTTTATGTGTTAGACGAACTTCATTTTAGTATTTGTCATAGTTTACTGCACTTCCTACATTTTAACACATAGAGAGCTGGATTCATTAAGTACCCATCTTTTTTAACCTTTTTGTAAACCTCATTAACATTTTTTATTAGAGCATCTTTGGAGCTGTCCCAAGGAATCTTCTCAATATTTTTCAACATTACTTCCTTCCATTCCTTCATGCAGTCTTGATATTTGAGATTCTTCCTTTGGGGGAAAGTCTTTTCAGTATAAACTGCAAAGCCAATGAGTTTGAGGGCAAATTTAACTTCCTCGGGCCACGGTTCAGATGACCAGTTCTCTCCTTTTAGACAATAAATTGCCTTTGCAAGGTTCCATCCCCTCCACTGTCCCTCATTCTCAGGATTATTCAAATCTTCTATGGGAATCTCAGATGAGATTATCAAATATCCCCCTGGCTTCAATACTCTTTCAAACTCTTTCAATGCAAGGAGTAGCCTTAACGGTTTTGGATTTAAGAAGACTATGGTATTATCGCAATTTACTATATCTACTGATTCATCCTTCAAAAAACTTAAATCAAAAATGTCTGCTTCTTTTAATTCAACGTATTTGCCATATTCTCTAAGTCTTGTTTCGATCTTTTCTTTCCAAACCTGCGGTAGATCATTGTCGATAGATATTATTTTTGACGTTCCACCTTGTTCGTAAATTCTCTTAGCCCAGAAATAGGTAGCTTTACCCGCACCTACAGCAGCATCTAGGATAAGCTTATTCCTTAAGTCTAAATCCTCAAGCACAAAATCGTAGAATTCACTCATTATTCAACTCTCCTTTATTATGATATGAATGCTGCCTAACATTCAGGGCTTTACGAAGTGGCCGTTAAATGGCACATTTTCTTGCGAGAATTTACCTGTCCCCGCTTAGTGCAAGAACCATGACATAGGCCATTTGAGACGAGTGCCACACTTTAATATAATTTATCTAATAAAGGTACGAGATGTAAAGCCCGTTGTTAGCCGCTGTGTTTCTTTTTTATTTCCCATTCTTCACGCAAAATGCCCATTTTTATTCTGTCGTAAAAAACTCCATTAACAGAGCAACTTTTCCTTATTCTTGCTTCTTCGGTAAAGCCCAATTTTTCACCAACCCGGATCATTCTCCTATTACCTTCCCAGGTGGTAAAACCAATGCGGGTTAACTCACGTTCAGTAAATAGGTAGTCGATCCATAAGAAAAATGCCTCTGTGCCTAAACCTTTACTCCAAAGAGTGTCTTCAACAATATTTATACCGACTTCAGTAATATGTGGATCGCCTTTTAGATAATAAACAATAACCCAACCGATGTGTTTTCCTTCTTTGGTCTCAATTTCTAAGAAACGATATGGTGTTTTACAACCCTCTTCAAGCCATTTCTTTCTCCCGGCAATAAGGGTAGATAAATCATCATTGTACCAAGGGCCGTCATATTGCCAGGCCTTCATATTGGGGTTATTCCATCTTTCG
>SOIS01000153.1 GCA_004375965.1 Candidatus Cloacimonadota bacterium
CCTGGCGCTTCCGTTCATAAAATATCGCTGTCCGGCAACATAGAGAGAAAGCATAGCCAGGATCATAAAAGACCCTATGGCAACGATTACTAAGAGCTCAACAAGGCTGAAACCCTTTGGTTCGAATTTTTCTTGATTGAATTTTCTTAATTTCATGATGTCCTCAATATTTTTATTCTTAATTATCTTTTATTAATCCCTTTCCTGGTTACAAAAGTGACTATATCTCTCCTCATCTGTCTTCCGTTGTAGGACCAGATAACACTTACTGTTAATTTTTTGATATCATCACCTCCGGAATCTTCGAGACTTAAGATTCCACTGCTGTCTTCCAGGAGGGAGAGACTTTCGTTCTCAAAAGAGCTATCTAAACTTAAAATATTATTAAAAGGCATATTGCGGATAAGTTCTAATTCTTCTTGAATGCATTGGGTAACAATGGCTGTTTGTCTCATTCTGGAAATAACAGTAAAGCCATAGAGAAAACAGGAAAAAAGAGCAATCAATACCACGGCTAAAACCATGATGGTGACCAAAACCTCGATAAGAGTAAATCCGTCTTCTCTTTTTTTTCTTTTGATCGCCATCCTTTTCCTCTTATTTAGTAGCTCACGCATATTAATTTCTCCTCTTTAATTAAATAGAGCTTCTTTCCGTAGGAGCGGTAGGAATCTGATTTTGGAGAAGGGAGCATACCCAACTATTTCCGCTCCTTTCTAATCCCACTCTGGAACTCCGCTCTAATACTATTCTGGCAGTCATGCCTTCAGCGAGAGAGTCAGTATAGGCCACTCTCCCCGTAGATTTCACCACAGGATTCTCTCCATCAGGCTGTTCAACTCTTATCTTGATATCACCTATCACGTTCACTTCAGGAGCTTGGATAGATGAAATGGTCAGCATCCTTAATTTGTCGTTCCCTTTCCAGCTTGAAATATCTCCATGATTCATCTCCCAGATAGCTCTTTCAACTCCAGCTTCAGCCAAAGAGAGGGCTGCAGAGTAACAGGAAGATTTATCAGCAGCCTTTTCATCAGTAGGGAATTGGAATAAAAATGGCACAGCAAAGATAAGCAAGAAAGCCATGATGGTCACTCCAATAATTAAGATAGAACCTTCGTTCTTTCCCTTTTTTAACCTTATTCTTATTTTTATATTTTTCATTTCTTTAACCTCTGCTCTAAATTTAGCAAGAATCGTGCCAGGCGCATATGCCCTTAAGAGAAAATGTACAAGTTGTGCATCTTCTTTAAATTCAGAAGATTAGAGAAATGCCTTTCTTAGGTTTTTGGAGGATTTGAAAAGAAATGTGTTTTGAGTTTAAAAAATGTATAGTTTGCTGTACACTTATGAAAAATTTATCTTACATCTTCTTTCGGCTCTTTAGCGAGCATCTATCCGGATTTATCTAACCGGAACTCTTTTATCTTAGAATAGAGTGTTGTCCGGGTTATTTTGAGGATTTTAGCGGCTTTGGCTTTATTACCCCCCGTTCTAGCCAATGCTTGTTTAATTGCTTCTTCCTCTATCTGTTCTGTCGCCTCTTTCATTATTTTTCTCAGAGAAGTGCCCTTTTCTATATCTTGCTGAATATTGGGCTTTTTGAATGCCGCAGTATCATTTAACAACACAAGATCTTTTGGTTTAATATATTGAGAATCAACCAAAAGCACTACTCTTTTGATGACATTCTTTAATTCCCTCACATTACCAGGCCAGTGATAATTAAGAAGAGATTTCATCGCCTCGGCAGAAAATCCTTTTATCTTTTTGTTGAGTTCATGGTTTGCCTCATTTAAAAAATACTTGGCTAAAACCGGAATATCCTCTCTTCTTTCTCCGAGCGAAGGAAGCGAGATGACAAATTCGTTTAACCTGTGAAAGAGGTCATCTCTAAATTTACCTGTTTTAACAGACTCAAAAAGATTTTGATTTGTGGCAGCCATAATTCTGACATCAACTCCTATATCCTTATTGCCCCCTAAATGCTGTATTCTTCTCTCTTGAATCACGCGCAGTAACTTTGCCTGGGCACCTATCGGTAAATTGGCAATCTCATCCAGAAATAATGTCCCCTCATGTGCTTGTTCAAATGTGCCTTCTTTTTGGGCATCAGCTCCAGAGAACGCCCCTTTCTCATAGCCAAAAAGTTCACTCTCAACCAGTGTCTCAGGGATAGCACCGCTGTCTATAACAATAAAAGGCTTATCTTTCCTTGGGCTCTTTTGATGGATCATATTGGCAATAAGCTCTTTGCCGGTCCCGCTTCCTCCTTGAATTATCACAGTCATATTGGTTGGGGCAATAATATCTACCTGTTTTAAGATCTGTTTTATTTGAGAACTCACTCCCATGAATTCCTCTGTAGCAGTCTTTTCTCGCAATCTATTTCTAAGCCTTTCTACCTCCCTGCTCAAATATTGGGTCTGAAGAGCTTTTTTAATGGTAAGAACGAGCTCTTCAGTTTCAAAAGGCTTGGTAAGATAATCAGTTGCTCCTAACTTCATCGCCCTTACCGAATCCCTTATATCTCCGGAGCCAGTGAGCATGATAACACTCAAATCCTTATCAATCTCTTTTATCTTCTCTAAAACCTTCATCCCATCCATTCCTGGAAGTCTAATATCTAACAAGACTAGATTGACACTGCCTTTTTTGACTTCTTTAAGTGCCCCATGACCATCTTCAGCTATAATTGTCTCATAGCCCTTTTCTTTTAATATATTGGCAAGGATGAACTGCATGTCTCTCTCATCTTCAACAACCAGGATTTGTTTTTTCATCTTTTTCTCTTCAATGAAATATCAGGTCCTCATC
>SOIS01000225.1 GCA_004375965.1 Candidatus Cloacimonadota bacterium
CTTTGACCAGCGACTCAATATCAGTGGGGCTTATCTCCAGGTTATGGGCGATTTGCGCCGTGCCGGCATTGCCGGGCGCAACATAAATCTCCTTAACCCTGGGGCTCTGGGCTAGCTTCCAGACCAGGGTATGCTCCCTGGCTCCACCCCCAACGACTAATATTTTTATCTACCTCACCCCCTTAGGTTTGATGCAACCCCATCCCCCTTTATCCCCCATCCCCTTATCAAGGGGAAGGGGGAATTGGCTAGGTTAGAGAGACTTCGTCCCTCTTAAACTCCCTATTCAAAAATATCTACAAAAATCTCCTCTAAACGATCGTCAATATTTCCATAATGCTCTGTAGCAGGTATGTTTAAATTCTTAAGGATAGTAAAGAATCTCTTATAACCGTCCGCACTTCTTAGTTCGACCCATTCAACGTCTAGACTACTCAATTGCGTTTTATTCGTAGGGGACAGTTTATCGGCAACAAAAACTTTGCTTCCCCTTGCTATAACTGCATCTGCACTTTCGGGATTACCTTTACCCATAAGTTTAACCTCACATTTATGCTCTTCCTTAATCAATGGGTTCAAAAGGTAAAAATCTACCTCTCTTTCAAAACCGATAGCTGGATCGACCTCTTTATCTAGGATTTTAGTTTTATAGTATTTATCAGTAACACCAAACAATTTGCACAAAGTCAACATTAAAGATTTCTCAACCCGTTTTCCCGCGGTACTCCACAGCCCGCCTCGCAATGCTGCTCTCTTTACGGCTAGCGTATTAATAACTATCAGACTCTCGTTAAGATCCAAATCAACACTCACCTTCCCAAGTTTTATTGTTAAGGTAATAGTCATATCACTTCCGCTTTCAACTAGGCTATTTATAGCGTTGTAAAGTGTTTCATAATGCTCGGCTGATGCTTCTAAGACAATTGCTCTTGACCTAGAATTATACATATTTTCTATTGTCTTCATATTTAAACCCGAGTTTATTGCAATATCGGTTGTGGGTAATTCGGGATTTAGCAGTTCTTTCTTGTACCAATCAATAGTAACGTCTTGGCTTTTTAACTTAGCATCAACAACCTTCCTGAAAAAATCAATTGCGTATTGGAGAAATTCAGCATCAATAAGAGTCACAACTTCGATTCGATAATCCTGCCCTTTGATAAGCTTGATAATAATATTCTTAACTACTGTTTCTGTTAATGTCATCTATTTTCTCCTTTGGCTAGCTTCCGAAATTCTTCAATATGCAAGATATGCGATTCTGTCTCATCGAATAACGATTTACTGCCGATTTCTTGTCTTATCCTTTCAATGTATTTCCGCTCCTTTTCAGTTAAGAAAAAATACCTGTCTAAATCTATTGCGGCCTTTCCTAAAGTACCACTTCCAGCAAAAGGATCAAAAATTAAATCTCCCTTATAAGAATAAAGTTTAATGACTCTATTACATAATTCTTTTGGGAAAACTGCACTATGCACTTTATCGAACACAGGGTCAATTTCCCATATATTTGAAGTTTCGTATTCTTCTAAAACCTTACTTTGCTTAACCGTGTCCCAATCATATTGTCTCATAGCCCAATCTATAAGTTTATCCGTTTTTTTTCTATATACCATCACATATTCGGTTACGGGATTAGGTTTATAAGCCAAAGGCTTCCTGTGTTGCAAAAAACCGGCATTACGATTTTTAACACTTGCTTCAGGTTTTACCCAAACTATATCATCAATAAACTCCCATCCCATTTGGATTAAATAAGGATGAATGTCAAAAGGAATAGGATAACGCTTGCTTGAATGCTGCCTACTAAATCTTGGAATAATAATCGGGGAAGTATTAAGCAAGAAAAAGCGCCCTTCTTTTGTAATTCTATGAACTTCTTTAAACACATCTGCTAAAAATTCAAGATATTCGCTATAACTTTGATAAATTGAATAATCTCTCGCATTGTAGTATGGGGGTGATGTAAATGTTAAGTGGGCTGATTCATCTGGAACATACTTTAAAATCTCTCTGACATCGCCATAAACAACAACATTTTTCATAAAATTGGGGAATTCTGCATGTTTTTCCCTTGAAACTGGTAGACTTTTCTTAGAGAAGAACTCCTTTCGAAGGACAGACTGTATCATTTCGTTTGGGTGCGTTATCAACTCTTTGAGTGCTCCCTGAACTGTCGGATTTGACCTAAAAACCAATAATGCGCGGATAGCTTGTAGCACAACTTTAGGATCTGAGTCATTTAACATTTCTAATAGAAACGGAATTGCTTTAGGGGACCGCATTCTTCCAACAGTTGAAATGGCCTCTCGCCTTATCTGTGAGTTCTGGTCTTCCCTAGCAACTCTATAAACCGTTTCTAAATAATAGTCGCTGCTCAATTTGCCTATATTCTTTACAGCTAGGAATCTTATCTGATCGTCTTTGTTCTGAAGTAGAGAGATGAAACACTCTCCATTAAAACCAGAAGGTAAGCGACCAAGATGCTCCAACAAGAATAGAATCGTACCGTTATCTTTTTGTTCTTGTAATAGCTTGTATAACTCTCCCCGATTTTTTATTTTTAGTTCATTTATGTCTTCTTTTGTTACCATGGTATCTCCATTTGAGAGAATAATCGTTATTTAAACCTATTCACCTCAAAGAGGTTGACATAACTCTAAAAACAAATCAAGGCTAAACAGCTACGAATTGTTTCCCCAAATTTTTCTTAGCATCTTACGCACTATTTAACCAAAAACAATTCAAAGCTAATCTCTTTTTTACTCCCATTCTATGGTTGACGGGGGTTTGGAGGTTATATCATAGAC
>SOIS01000249.1 GCA_004375965.1 Candidatus Cloacimonadota bacterium
CGACCAAGCTTCAATCTAACTGATGATGAAAAGGAGTTAAGAAAGGATATAGTAGTTGAAGCATTAAAATACAAAGGGGTAGGATATCTTTATGGAGGTAGTTCACCCTTCGGTTTTGACTGTTCTGGGTTTGTACAGTTCGTATATGAAAAATTTGGGATAAACCTTCCAAGAACAGTAAAGGAAATGGAAAAAAAGGGTACCTGGGTTAAAAGGCAAGACCTTATTGCTGGGGATCTGGTTATTTTTCATAACCCCCGGCATGTTGGCATCTATGCAAGCAAGGGAAGATTTGTCCATGCCTCCACATCGAGGGGTGTAGTGCGCGACAAATTGGACAGTGAATATTACCAAAAGCGGTTTGTTGGTGGGAAAAATATTATCTCAAGTCTTTCTTTCTAATTCTGACACTAATCTCTATAGATTTGCTCAACCTTTACATATTTCTCCGTTTCTCCCATCCTCCGATACTCCCTCTCACCTATTTGTCTATTTTAAGTTACTCTTCTGTGCCCTGGGATGTGCCTTCATATATACCTTTTTCAATCTATTTACTGTGATATGGGTATATACTTGCGTTGTTGAAAGTGAAGAATGACCGAGCAATTCCTGAACAGAACGTATATCCGCCCCCCTTTCTAAAAGATGTGTTGCAAACGAGTGACGTAAAGTATGCGGGCTTGCTCTTGTAAGGAGAGCAACCTTTCTTATGAAACCGTTAACTATCCGCTGAAGACTTCTTGTTGATAGTCTTCCACCATCTTTATTCAGGAAAAAAGCCTTCTCTTCCTTTTTTTTAAACAGTTTTATCCTTGCTCGCAGGTAATCATTAATTGCTGAACGCGCCATCTCTCCAAGAGGCAATATCCTTTCCTTTCCACCTTTCCCTTTCACCCTAACTGTCCCTCGTGAAATATTAATACTATAATCATCCAGCTGACAGAGCTCACTAGCCCTTATGCCTGTTCCATAGAGGAGTTCAAGGATTGCCTTGTTTCTAATATCTGTAGGTTTATTGCCAACAGGCAAATTCATTAAACGTTCAGCATCTAATTGGGTAAGAAAGGATGGAACTTTTTTTTCCTTCCTGGGCGATTTTACTATAGTAGCCGGGTTATTCTTGATAAAACTCCTCTTTGTAAGAAATGAAAAGAATGACTTTACTGCCGCTAACTTTCTTTCTGCTGAGGATTTTTTGAATCCACCCCTTATAAGCGAACCTACAAAATTCCGTATATGTCTGTAATTAACATTCTCAATATCAAAAACTTCGCAATCATCCTTAAGGTAATCGATGAATTGCAAGAGATCTTTCCTGTAAGACCTCAGGGTATAGGGAGAGAAATGTTTCTCAACCTTGATGTATTCAGCAAATTGATTAAGCCCCTCCTCTATTTCCATATTTCCCTTAAGTAACTAAGTGCTAAATATCAGAAAATAATTCATACTCAATTGGATGAACAGTTTTTCTGACTCGCTTTATATCTTCTCTTTTTATCCTCAACCATTCATCTATCACCCTATCATTAAAGACATCACCCTGTTTCAAGAACTCTCTATCTACATCAAGATTACTTAATGCTTCTTCAAAACTATCTGGAATAGGTGTAAGGCCTGCAATTTTCTTCTCATAAAGATTTATATTGGAAGGTCTACCTGGATCAATTTTATTTTTTATACCATCTATACCTGCGAGAAGAAGCGAAGAAAGTAACAAATATGGATTAGACGTTGCATCTGAGATTCTGAATTCTATTCTTTTCTGAGTGGGTTCACTAACATATAATGGTATTCTGATGGCAGCACTTCTGTTTGCTGCAGAATAGCTAAAGAGAACAGGTGCTTTATATCCCGGTATCAACCTTCTAAAAGAGTTCGTTGATGCACAGGCAAATCCAGTGATTGCCCTTCCATGTTTTATTATCCCACCAATAAAATAGAGAGCGGTTTTACTTAAATCCTCTAAACCTTCTTTATCATAAAATATAGATTTTTTACTCTTTTCCAGATAAAGGTGAATGTGCATTCCGTTTCCAGACATAATGTTTAGTGGTTTTGGTAAAAAAATAGCAATTTTACCGGACTGTTCTGAAATCTTTCTTATCAAATATTTCGCTTTCACTATATCATCTGCTGTTCCGAGCAGTGGTTTGAAAAGTACCTCGATTTCTACCTGTGATGGACCTCCTCCCTCATGATGATGATACTTAACAGGTATTCCAGCGTCTTCAAGACCTTCTGTAATCTTGCACCTTATTGAGTGCAATTTATCAAAGGGTTCTTCTATATGATAACCCCCACCTTCTCGTATCCACGAACAAGCATTATCTTCATCAAGAGGAGCCTCGGAAGAAATAACCTTAAATAGAGACCTATCTCCCTTTATGTTGAAAGAAACTCTGTCAAAAATGTGGAATTCAAATTCAGGGCTGGCAATAAAATCATCAGCAATACCAGTTTTTCTCAAGTATTTCTCCGCTCTTTTTGCGAGCCCTCTAGGACAGGAAGGGATAGACTTTCTTTTTTCACAGTCACAGACATCGCAGATAAAGGATATTGTCTTGGATCTTTTCACAACATCTAAAAAACCTGTCCTTATGTCGGGGATGATAACAGCATCCGCACTCTCTACTGATGCAAATCCTTGAAGGCTTGATGCATCAATACCTTCACCTTCCTCAAAGCTTTTCTTGTTAACTTTATTCGCCGGTAACGTCAGATGGTGCAACCTTCCTTCAAGGTCAACATATTTGAGATCTATCTCTTCAACATTTTTCTTTTTTATAAATGTAATAACATCATTTGTTTTCTTGAACACCATAGCCCCTGGTATACTATTCTTATACCAAATCAGACATGTTTCTCTTTATAGGGTATCTTATCCCTCTTTCCTTAACCGTGCAGGAAGTATCTCAAGCTGGGTTCTGTATTTTGCAACGGTCCTTCTTGCTATGTGTATACCTTCTCTACCAAGTATTTCAACTATCTTTTTATCCTGCAGAGGATGTTTTTTATCCTCATTTTCTACCAATATTCTTATCCTATCCTTTACACTCCTTGTCGAAATATCAACACCATTTTCCCGTGCAATACTTCCACTGAAGAAAAATTTCAATTCTAAAAGCCCTCTTGGTGTATCAATGTACTTTCCTTGCACTATCCTGCTGACTGTTGACTCGTGGAGTCCAACCGTTTCAGCGACGTTCTGCATTGTAAGAGGAGCAAGTTTTGAAATCCCCTCTTCAAAAAACCCCATCTGTGTTTTAACAATAAACCGTGCAACCTTAAGGATTGAGCGTCTTCTTTCTTCAAGACCTCTCATCAGATTAAGAGCAGAATTTAATTTCTGTTTTATAAATTCCTTTTCCTCCTTCAATAAACTCTCTTTCTCATATAAGATCTCCTTATAGTAGGAATTAATCCTTAAGCTAGGGAGTGTAGTCTCATTTATCATAACTTCATACCCATCGTCCATCTCCTTTAATATTAGATCTGGGATAATGTATCTTATTTCGCTACTTCCCAATCCTCTAAATGGTTTCGGGTTGAGGGAAGAAATTATTTCAACCGCCTCTTTTACCCTTATTTCGGAAACTCCAAGTTGCTTTTTTATCTTATAGTATTGTTTAGCTCCAACCTCTTTGAGAAAATTATTTACAATCTTTACTTCAACAGAATCTTCTTCGTATCCATTTTGATAAAGCTGTATTGTGAGACATTCCTCCACTGTCCTCGAGCCCACACCCGGTGGGTCAAAGGTTTGAACAAGTCTCAGGGTATCGAGAACTTCAGGTTCCGGGACATTAAGAACTTCTGCTATCTCCTTAATATCTATATCAAGAAATCCATCATCATCAAGAGAATCTATGATGTATTCCCCTATAATCCTCGATTGGTCATCTCTTGTGTTCAAATGGAGTTGTTCAAGCAAATGGTCTCTTGTTGATGGTTGAGCAACAGGTACCCTCTCTGGCATCTCATCCGACACGTATTGAAAAGGTCTGTAATAATAATCATGCTCTCCCTGAAAAAATTCTGCCCAGTCAACCTCCCTGATCTCTTTTTTTACTGCTTTTTCCCGACGAGGGATTGTCTCCTGTTCCTCCTCTATTTCCTGCTGTTCTTCAAGGAGAGGATTTTTGACAAGTTCATTCCTCACAGTCTGTTCAAGCTCAAGGTATGGCATCTGAAGCAATTTGAGAAGTTGATAGAGTTGCGGTGTAAGGGTCTGTTTTAATGTTACACGGAGTTCTAACTTAAGGTTTTTCATAATCTAAACTTCTCTCCTAAATAAACCTTTCTTGCTTCCTTATTTTCTGTCAATTCCTCAGGTGTTCCCTGAAAGAGTATTTTTCCCTCATACATTATATACGCCCTATCTGTTATCTCAAGAGTTTCTCTTACATTATGGTCTGTAATCAAAACACCGATACCTCTACTTCTTAATTGTTGAATAACATTCTGAATATCCTGCCTCACAATTGGGTCAATACCTGTAAAAGGTTCGTCAAGAAGAATAAATGCGGGGTCAGTAACAAGCGCCCTTGCAACCTCTGTCCTTCTTCTTTCTCCACCTGAAAGGGTATATGCTCTCTGTTTTGCCAGTTTCTCGATCTTTAATTCACAAAGCAAACTCTCTACTTTTTCCCTTCGTTCCTTTTTTGTTAACGGAAGCATCTCAAGGATTGCCAGAATGTTTTCCTCTACTGTCAATTTTCGAAATATAGAGGCTTCCTGGGGAAGATACGATATACCCAGTCTTGCCCTTTTAAACATCGGAAAGAAGGTAATCTTTTGGTCATCGAAATAAATATTACCTTCCTCTGGCTGAATAACACCAACAATCATATAGAATGTTGTCGTCTTACCTGCACCATTTGGTCCGAGGAGTCCGACAACCTCTTGCTGATTAACCTCAAGACTAAGTTTATTCACTACCCTTTTACCTCTATAGCTTTTTACAAGTCTCTCGGTTCTCAAAATACTATTCATCCTATTTCTCTTCCTCCTTCACCTTCCTATAAGATCCCTTAGCATTTCCAACCACAATAATTCTGTCTGTCTTTCCATCCTTAAAAAAAATGCTGATTGTATCACCCATAATATCATTAGTTGCACCATCCGAAAAAGTATAATTGCCTTTTGCATTATCAGTTGCAACTGTCTTAACAATCTCCCTTTTTTTAAGAAATACCTCTATTGAAGACCCGGTGAGTGTGGATTTCCCCTCCTGTTCAATAGTAGGCTCTTCTTGTAGGTAAATCCTTTCACTATCGGAATAGTACTCAAGATACCCTGCCCTTGCAATAATACTATCTTCACGTACCTTCACATTTCCCTTACAAGACATAAAATTTTCTTTCCTCTTTATCCTCAGTGTATCCCCTGTTATTGTTATCTTCTTATCTTTTTCAAAAAGTGTTAATTCTGGATTATCCGTTATAAAACCCTCCTCATTCACAAAATCGTATTCACCATAACCACCTGTTATCTCTGTATTCTGTTCTCTGTCTATAAGAATCACACTTCCCCATGCCTCTGAAAGCTTTGTCTCCTTAAAATAGACGAGCGAATCTGCCTTCAGCACCTGCTTCCCATCTCGTAATTCAACTGTATCTACAAGAACTGCCATCCTTTCCTCTTTAAAATATTTTGCAATCTTCGAGGTTATAATCGTTCCCTCATCATCAATCTTAACGTTGCTTATTATTTCTGCCATCTGTTCATTCTCATATGCATATCCTTCATCACCTGTTATGATAGTCCTACCATGGGTAATCTTTATATTACCAATAAGGTGACTAACCCTGCCTTCACCTGTCTCATCGAGGGTAACCTTATCCGCTGTTATGACGTATTGTTCCCTATCCTTTCGAGTGAAAAGTTCGTCAGGCTCTCTTACGAGAAAAACTGAACTCAAAATTTGTAAGAATATCAATAGAACCATTTCCTAATCCTCTTTTATATCTCGAGAGATAGCATGGAAATCTTTTTTTATCTCTATATGTTCAAGGTTTGGGTCGCTCTCCATTCCCTTCCCTGTAATAATAGAATGTTTTTTGGTTATCTCGACAAAATCTTCTGTAACGATCTTCTTCCTTTTATTATTCCAGTCTAAATAGTCAGTTTTCAAAATAGTACTATCTTTTGAAGTTACCTTAACATGACCTGTTGCACTCATATCACCACTAACTGAATAGACAACCCCACTATCAGATGTTAAGGTAGAATTATATATCCCCTTCGAATCATAAAACTCCACTATTACATCGTAAATCTTGATAGAATCATCATAATTATTTGCACGCTCTGCTTTAAGAACCCAGTTCTTTTTATTGCCTTTTGTATCAACAAGGACAAATTGTTCTGCCCCTTCCCTCGGTGCAAGTGTTATTTCATCCTTCTTCTTGGATTCCTGATCTCTCTGGCAGTAAATTATGGAGAATAATAATAAGATAAGAAGAAAAACTTTTTTCAAGAGTTACCCCCATCTTTTGTGAAACCAAACCCATTCTTCCGGGTAGTTAGTAATAAAACGTTCAATAGCCTTTGAACATCTTTTTGTGTTTTCAAAAATATCCATTTTCTGATTACCACTCTTCGTAATCATCACTTCTTCGCCAACCTCAATCAAATGAGTATCATCCTTGAGCCTATGAATAGCAATGGGGATAACAGGTGCACCTGTCTTCATTGCAAGATATGCGGGACCAATGGGTGTATTCGCTTTACGTCCAAGAAAATCAATAGAAACACTGTTCATTTTTGTATTCTGATCCATCAAAATACCTACTATCTCGCCGAGAAGGAGTTTTTTAAACGCAACAATAGGAGAACGTGCCTTGTCTATTATTCGAACATTAAAAGCTCTCCTGATACGATTTATCTCTTCATTCACATTCTTATCGTAGACCTCCCTCGCAATAACATTCACAGGATAACCCTTTTGTGAGAAATATGCAGGAATAAGTTCCCAGCATCCAAGATGAGCCGTGATAACAATCAATCCCTTTCCCCTGTCAAAAAGCTTTCTAAAATTACTACCATTTCTGAGTTTTACAATTCTGTCGAGTTCTCCATTCCTAAATTTAGTAAGTCTGAGTGCATCAGCAAGGTTCTTACCCATCTTCTTGAAATTTTTAACCACAAAATACTTTCTATATACATTATTCTCTACAGCAGGAAAGATATAATTTACATTCTCAAAGGAAACCTTCCTTGCCACCTTTGAAAGTTTATAGACTGCAATTCCCACAAGATTTCCTATAAATAGGGCTAAACCTCTTGGAATGACTCTAAATAAGAAAATGAAAAATCTCAAAATACTATAGATATACACATGTCTAATTTTTTTCATATATAAAAACTAACATAGAATATTGCGGTTGTCAAGTCAATTTAGAGGGTCTCCGAAAAACCTGAGACCTCTGATGACAGAGATTTTTGAGTTTTCAGAAATCTCTATTTTTTTCAGAACCTTTTTAATAAAATTCTGTCTATTAACAATGAAGGAGGTGATAGGAATGAAAAAGAGTCTTGAAGTATTTGATCTGAAAAAAACTTCAGAAATTTATCTACGGGTTTCGCTTATTTTAACCCTGGTCATCTTTATACTCCTCTTCTTTCTTTTCCCCCGTTACAAACTACGTCCTTATGTTATGAGAAACATTGTAGGACCAACAAGGGTTATTCCTACAGACCCAATCGTCAAACCTGTAATTCCCAAACCATTACCAAAGCCAAGGATCCCTGTCCCTACTGATAACCCTAACGAAATAGAGAATGCTATTATACCGACAGACAGTACTCTATTTGAACGATTTGGCGAAGAAGATCCTCTTGCGATACCTCCGCCAGATATGTTTATCCCCTGCGAGAAATACCCTCAACTTATCTATGCACCAGCTCCCGAATATCCATCCATTGCAAGGGCTGCTGGCATCAAGGGAAAGGTTTTCCTTCAGGTATTCGTGGGAAAAGACGGAAAACCAAAGAAGATCTTTGTAACAAAATCAGAGGTTACTGCTGACTGTGACAGTGTAGCTGTAAAAACGGCATGGAATTTCAGATTTTCTCCTGCTTTGCAGCGTGATAAGCCTATTGGCGTTTGGGTTTCAATGCCAATTATATTTAAGCTGCAATAGGTTAAAAACAGTCAATCGTTATTCGTCAATAATCAATTTGAAAGTCGAGACCACTCAGTCCCGACTTTCTTTTTTATAATCGACAATATGCAACCGCAGTCTTCAACCTGACCCCGCTTGTCTTTTTATCTAAAAAAGGAAAGGTATTTTCCTATGAGGAGATTTCCCCAGAAATAAGAAATGGCAGCAGCGATGGTTATAAATGGTCCAAAAGGAACCACTCTATCCTTCTTCTTTTTTCGAGCAACAATAATCCCACCAATGATGCTTCCGAGAAAACTTGCAAGGATGAGTGTTAAAAGAATCCTCTGCCAACCCAGGAATGCCCCCACCATCATAAACAGCATCACATCTCCCATCCCCATCGCCTCTTTTTTTAGAATCCATCTTCCAACAACTGCCGTGAGAAGCAGTATGCCACCACCAACTGCAATCCCGAGCAAAGACTCAAACCATTGAAAACTTTTTAGAAAAAATGAGAATGCAAATCCTGCAATAATACCGGGAATTGTGATTTTATCAGGAATAACCCGATGCCTCATATCAATTAAAAATAGAGGTACCAGTAAATATAAAAAGAGAAAGGTTGCAAAAAATCTGAAATTGAACCCGTATAAGAAAAAAGAGAGTGGAAGGATTATCCCGGAAATCAATTCCACAACGGGATACTGGAACGAAATCCGCTTTTTACAATATCTACACCTCCCCTTTAACAGTAGAAAACTCAAAAGAGGAATATTGTCATACCATGAAATCTTATGGTTGCAGAATGGGCAGTGGGAAGATGGAAATATAATGGATTCATTCTTTGGCAGCCTGTATACAACAACATTAAGGAAGCTGCCAATGCAAAGCCCAAGAAAAAATAGAAAGAGTAATATTACCACAGAAT
>SOIS01000146.1 GCA_004375965.1 Candidatus Cloacimonadota bacterium
TCTATGCATATGGAGGTGGAATGAAAAAGACTGTTCTATTATTTATAATATTGTTAATAACCATCCCTTTTAGTTTAGACGCCACAGAGACACGAATTTCTGCACTTGGTTCAGAGGAAAATTTACTCATTGATGATTCAAATATCTATAGTTTTCCCTCATGCTTAGAGAGGTTTGTAGAAAGGGGAATAGTCGAATACGGATTATATCCATACGCAGATTCCATTGCCTATTTTTCATTTCTGAAAGAGCTGGGAAGACTGGGAAATATCGGATTAGTTTTCAATAAAAAGGGTATCCCTTTGTTCCCCTCAACATCATATCAGACCTTAATAGCACAACCTTATCTACTCATTAATCTCTATTATTCACGTAGAATTACAGGTACACTGAGCATAGGGGTATCTGGAGGTTATGGAGTTGCTGCCTCAAATGTTGATGAGCCAGGCACTGCAAATGATGTTACCAATGAATCGAGCGTCTCTTCTGGAAAAATAAGTCTTGCTTATTTTATTGGGGAAGAGGAACATTTTTTAGAACTATCTGCAGGCGCACATAGTTATGAATTCACATATGAGCAAGGAAATAATTTTACCTTTAATAATGAAAATAAGATATCGACAGACTTCAGCGGAAGATTTTTTTATTATCTGAATGATTATCTCAGTTTGATTCCATTCTTTACGTATTCTACACTCGATCTGAGTTCCAAAGAGGTAGCAGGTTCTATAACAACAGAAATAAAAAGAATAACAACAACAAAAAGAGCAGGGATTGGTATAAACCTTATGCCGTTCCAAGAAAATAGAATTATCATTGGAATTCTTTATAATACCAAGGTTTTCGAAAAAACGAGCGTTGATTATGATACTACTGTAATGGATAATAACATACCTGAGATAGTTTGCGGAATAGAATCAGAACTAAAACCATGGTTTATTGTTAGAGCAGGAATAAGAAAATCACTTTTGATTCGCAAAGTGGAATCATCGGATGGAATTAACAGTGTAATGACGGAAAAAGATACTCCTTTTAAACTGAATGTAGGATTTGGCATCAGATTCGGTTCACTCGAGGTTGATGCAATCATAAATGAGGATCTTCCATTTACATACGGCTATTTTATAAGTGGTACGGAAAATCCTGTTTTTACAAAGGTAAGCGCAACGTACCTTTTCTAAGCACAGAAAATAAGAGGAAAATAGGAAATTGGAAATTAAGAAAATAAATTCTTCAGAATAGATGAGATTTAATGTGAATTTCGTAATTTCTAATTTCTCAATTTCGAACAGTAGTTTTGGACTTGGTTTAAATGTAAATAATGGGGATGTAGCTCAATTGGGAGAGCACCTGCCTTGCACGCAGGGGGTCGGCGGTTCGAATCCGCTCATCTCCACAAATAAAAAGGGGGACACAAGTCCCCCTTCCCTTTTCCTCCCCTATACATATACCAAGAACACCACAAGTAGCAATCATACCATGTAAGTATTCTTCAACATAAAATGTTCCATAGTTTTCTCGTTCCTTAACGAATTTCCCCTCTAACTCTTTTTTCTCCTTTATTATTTCTGCCCAACACTTGAACCCTCCTCTGCTGGTTTCATAAACATAGGAAGTCTTACTGCTTCAAATGCTTCCTCTGCAGATTTTTTGATCTCTTCCCACTCTTCAATAATATAAAAGTTTGGAGTAAGAATATCCTCCCTTAAAAGAATTCGTTTTGTCATTATCTTGTTCATTGCTATTGCTGATGCAAGGAGACCACTTCCTGTATTAGGTGGTTAATAGTCATTGGGTAATAATGGTAATCTTTGAACCTTTGAACTTCTGAACTATTAAATCCTTTAACTCCCAACTTCATTTTTCAAGTTATATAATGCTTCAACTGTTCCTTCTTGTAACAGTTCTTCCACCCTTTTTTTTGCTTCCTCCTGGGTTATATTTTTTGGTGTTATAGAGATACCAAATGATTTTCCCTTCTTAAAATGTTTTTCTGCTTTTTCTGTTATTTCACCTGCGAGTACAATAACAAATATGTTGTTTTCCTCGCCAAACAAAAGAATCCTTTGAACTACTTTCCCATATCCTGTCTGGCTGTCAAATCTCCCTTCCCCAGTAATGATTAAATCTTTATTCTTCGTCTTTCCTCTAAAACCTGTTATCTCAAAGAAAATATCAATACCATCTCTTATTTCTGCATCTAAAACCCCATAAAGACCTGCAGCTATGCCCCCAGCCGCTTCTCCTCCCCTTACAGCTGTAACATCCTTACCAAACTCTTTTTTAATTACATCTGCTATATTCTTTATTGCATCCTCCATATAATTGGTCTCCTTGGAAACGAGCCCTTTCTGCTTACCATACGTTAAAACAGCACCTTCGCTACCCAAAAGTATATTTTTTACATCGGCTGCAATAATAAGTTCAATATCTCTCATATCCTCACGTATTTGACTTCTATCAATCCCCTTTACCCTGGTAATCTCCCTACCTCCATATCCCACATCTTTCCCTACCTCATCAAGAAATCTGACTCCTATTGCCTGCATACATCCAATTCCCATATCTATTGTAGCACTTCCACCAACACCAACTATTATTTTTTTCACACCCCTCTTTACAAGAACATTTATCAGTTCACCAGTTCCGTAGGATGTTGTTAGAAGTGGATTCTTCTCATTTTCACTCAAAAGTGCAAGACCCGATGCCTTTGCCATCTCTACAATACCTATTCCTGTTTTAAGCAAACCACATACAGTATCCCTTCTCCTTCCATGAGGGTCAGTAATAACAGCATCA
>SOIS01000084.1 GCA_004375965.1 Candidatus Cloacimonadota bacterium
GTGAAAGAGACTCTGTGGTTGCATTTTTCCCTTGACAAAAGGGTAAGTTTTATGATAATTAAAGAAACATTTGTAAAAAAATGAAGACTATATTTGAAATATCTAAACCAGGTAGAAAGGCATATACATTACCTCAAAGTGATGTTCCTGGTGAACTGATGGAGAGCCTACCATCTCGGTTCAAAAGGGAAAATCCGCTCAGATTACCAGAGGTAAGTGAGGTAGATGCAGTGAGGCACTGGACAAATCTTTCCCAACTGAATTATCATATTGAAAAGGGTTTCTATCCTCTCGGTTCCTGCACAATGAAGTATAATCCGAAGATAAACGAAGAGACTGGTGGACTTCCAGGCTTCACAGAAATTCATCCCCTCCAACCCGCATCATCGGTTCAGGGTGCACTGGAAATTATGCATAAACTTGGGCAGATGATGTCAGAGATTACCGGGCTTCCATCGGTATCTTTTCAGCCGGTTGCCGGAGCGCATGGGGAAACAACAGGTCTTATGCTTGCAAGGGCATATTTCGAAAGCAAGGGAGAAAACCGGGAGTCTGTTCTTATCCCCGATTCTTCACATGGTACCAATCCTGCAAGCACAACGCTTTCGGGTTTTAAATCGGAAAAACTTTCCTCGAATGAAAGAGGTCTTGTTAATATTGATGAACTCGAAGAAAAAATGGATGAAAAGGTTGCTGTGTTTATGCTTACAAATCCAAACACACTTGGTCTCTTCGAAAGCAACCTTAAAAGAATAGTTGATATCGTGCACAAGAAAGGTGGATTATTATATCTTGATGGAGCAAACCTCAATGCACTCCTCGGTATTATGAATCCAGGGAAGGTAGGTTTTGATATAGTTCATCTTAATCTTCATAAAACATTCTCAACACCGCATGGAGGAGGAGGTCCAGGTGGTGGTGGACTTGCGGTAAGAGATGACATTGAACCATTTTTGCCTGTTCCTATTGTCAAAAAGGGAGATTCTGGATATTACCTCGATTATAACTACCCTCATTCCATTGGGAAGATTCATTCATTTTATGGTAATTTTAACGTCCTTGTAAAGGCTTATACTTATTTGCTGATGCTCGGGAGTAAAGGCTTGAGAAGGGTCAGCGAAAACTCAATTATAAATGCAAACTATCTAAAGGAGTCGTTAAAGGATGATTACGAACTGCCTTATAAACAGCCTGCAATGCACGAATTCGTTCTATCTGGCTCAAAACAAAGGAAATTGGGAGTAAAAACCCTTGACATTGCAAAAAGGTTACTGGACCTCGGTTTTCACGCTCCTACTATATATTTCCCTCTCATAGTTACGGAAGCATTAATGATTGAACCAACCGAAACAGAGTCAAAAGAGACACTTGATGCGTTTATCTCTGCTATGAAGAGAATTGCAGATGAGGCAGTAAACGAACCAGAAGCATTAAAAAATGCACCAGTTACAACTCCTGTCAGAAGACTCGATGAAGTAAAGGCAGCAAGAGAGCTAAAAGTAAGACATACATGGGATACAGAGAATGAGTAAATTTACTGATTTTTTTAAGAATGCCTTTGGCACAGAAACAAAAGAGTCCGAATTATATTCAGAAGACGATATATCTCCTGAACGGAAGGCTGAACTCATTGGAAAATTTGCACAGGAGATAGTGGATAGAAGGCTTTCGGTCCCTGCTATCCTTTTTCTTGAAACGGTAAAACCACTCTCTTTCCTTGGTTCCCAGGCAATGATCTTCTTCGAACCAATCGTTCAATCTATCTTTGCATTCAAAACTTACAAAGAAATCTATCTCTTGCTTGAGAAGAGAGAAAGTATTGAATATCTGTTACAAGAAATAGAAAAAAGGGAGCAAAAACTATAATCCCTTCTTTAAGGAGGTTATATGGGAAATAAAGAGATAAATGCGATACTCGCTACAGATTGTGGAAGTACAACTACAAAAGCTATTTTAATTGAAAAGAAAAATGGGGAATACAGACTTGTAGTAAGAGGTGAAGCACCTACGACAGTTGAGGCACCTTTTGAGGATGTAACAAAAGGGGTCCTCAATGCAATAAGAGAGGTAGAGGAGCTTGCGGATAAAGAGATACTCGCTGGAGAGAAAATTATCACACCGAGGGTTGGTGAAAGAAAAGGTGTTGATCTCTATATATCGACATCAAGCGCAGGTGGCGGATTACAGATGATGGTAGCGGGTGTTGTTAAGACAATGACAGCAGAGAGTGCGGCAAGAGCAGCATTGGGGGCAGGTGCAATTGTTATGGAGACAATAGCTTCTAATGATGGAAGACTTACTTACGAGAAGATCGAACTCATTAGAAAACTAAGGCCAGACATGATACTCCTATCTGGTGGAATTGATGGTGGAACGGTAAAACATGTTGTTGAACTTGCAGAAATCATTGGAGCAGCAGATCCTAAACCACGATTTGGAACAGGTTACAACCTTCCTGTAATTTATGCGGGAAATAAAGACGCTCAGGATTCCATCAAGGAAAATCTCGAAAAGAAAACAGACCTGAGTATTGTAGATAATCTCAGACCGCTTCTTGAGATGGAGAATCTCGAACCTGCTCGACGCGAAATCCACGATCTTTTTATGGAACATGTAATGGCTCATGCTCCAGGGTATAAGAAATTGATGAACTGGACTAAAGTTCCTATTATGCCAACCCCTGGTGCTGTAGGGCTCTTAATAAAAACCATAGCGGAGAACGAAAAAATACAGGTTATTGGAGTTGATATCGGTGGTGCAACAACGGATATTTTCTCTGTCTTTCAGAAGATTTTCAATAGAACAGTAAGCGCAAACCTTGGTATGAGTTACAGTATCAGCAATGTTCTTGTAGAGGCAGGTGTTGAAAATATAATGAGATGGGTGCCTTTTAAAGTAGACAGAAAATACCTACGAAACATGATAAAAAACAAGATGATAAGACCAACCACAATACCACAAACCCTGAAGGGCTTACAACTTGAACAGGCAATAGCACGGGAAGCTCTAAGACTTGCCTTCGTCCAGCACAAATCAATGGCTGTTGGTCTTAAGGGTATTCAGCAGGAGCGAACCATATCTGATGCGTTTTCACAATCTGCCACAGGGGCGAGCCTTGTAGATATGATGCACCTTGACCTTGTTGTTGGTTCCGGTGGTGCACTCTCACATGCTCCGAGAAGAAACCAGGCTGCATTTATGGTCATTGATGGATTTTTGCCAGAGGGAGTAACCAGACTTGCCGTAGATTCAATCTTTATGATGCCACAACTCGGTGTACTTTCGACTGTTAATGAAAAGGCTGCAACAGAGGTATTCGATAAGGATTGCCTTATTAGACTTGGAACCTGTATTGCTCCAGTTGGTAATGGAAAAGAAGGGCGTCCCTGCGTTACTGTTTCTCTCGAAGATAAAAAAATAGAAGTGAATTACAGGGATATGGTACTCATTCCGCTCAGCGTGGGAGAGAAAAAGGAAGTAATCATTACTCCCACAAAGAGTTTCGATGTAGGAGCAGGAAAGGGTAAACAGTTAAAAACCCTTGTTGATGGAGGAATTGTCGGACTCATTATAGATGCAAGAGGAAGACCATTTGAACTTCCTGAAGATAACAGCAAAAGGATAGAATTACTTACAAGGTGGAATAATGCGCTTGCAATCTATCCCGAGAAAATGTAAAAATCATAGAGATTATCAAATAAAGGAGGATACGTGGCACATGCTTATACGCCAGGACTAAAGGTAACTGCAAACTCGATAGTAAAAAAGGAAAGGAGATTACCAATAAAAGGTAAGGTTCTCGTAAAGGTGGGAGATGAAGTTACTGCAAGCAATATAGTAGCAACAACATCGCTGCCTGGTAATGTTGAACCACTGAACCTTGCTGGAAAACTTGGAGTTCCACCCTCTGACATAAGGGAGTACCTTGTAAAAACAGAGGGCGATAGTTTAGAAGAAGGAGAAATAATTGCAAAGACGAGGGGACTCTTTGGTCTTTTCAAGACAGTAATAAAGTCACCAATTAAGGGAACGCTTGAAAATATCTCAGATATTACAGGTCAACTGATCCTGAGAGCACCTCCCAAAAAGGTAGAGATAGATGCCTATATAGATGGTAAAGTGGTTGAGGTTATTGAAAACGAAGGTGTTGTTATTGAAACAGTTGCCACCTTCGTCCAGGGCATCTTTGGCATTGGAGGCGAAGCAAAAGGCGTTATTAAGAAAATCGCCAGCAGTCCCGACGACGTTATTTCTACTGATATGATTAAAAAAGAACATGAAGGAAAAATCCTTATCGGGGGTTCATTTGTAGACAGCAATACGCTAAAACAAGCAGCAAAATACGGGGTCAGTGGCATAGTAGTCGGTGGCATAGATGACCAGGATCTGAGAAATTTCCTTGGATATGATATAGGTGTTGCAATCACTGGTTCTGAGGATATTGGTGTGACCCTTGTTATAACCGAAGGTTTTGGTAAGATGAATATGGCAGAAAGAACCTTTGAACTCTTATGCGCTCAGGATGGGAAAAAGGCTTCTATCAATGGAGCAACACAAATCAGGGCAGGTGTATTGAGGCCTGAAATCGTCATTCCATTGCCTGGAGAGAAGCCCGAAGAAATTGAACAAGAAAGCAAGGGGCTTGAAATTGGATACCCTATAAGAGTAATCAGGGAACCCCACTTTGGAGCAATGGGAAAGGTGAGTGAATTACCACCTGAATTGCAACAGATTGAGACAGAAGCAAAAGTTAGAATCCTTGGGGTAGAACTGGAAGATGGTAGCAAAATAGCATTACCACGAGCAAATGTAGAGATGATAGAGGAATAAAACATCAAATCAAATTTAGTAAAGTAACATAATATTGTAGTACTAATTCACTTTTCATATTCTCTTATGAATCAGTCTCTCTTTTCACTTTATCTCTGATAAATCTCAATTCCTAATTCTTAATTCCCAATTGTCTGTACTAATTAGTCTCTGAATAAAAAATGGAGGAAAAATGTCTTATATAATATATGTAATATCCAGAATAGTGATATTACCCCTTCTTTACACCTCATCTTTTTTCGTAACTACATCAAGTGTCAGCTTCGGGTTCGAAAAATCAATTGGGCTTGTAGAGGTAAAAGGAATCTTTACAGATGAAGTCCGAAAAGAGACAGTGAAGACTCTTGGGAAATTCAGACGAAGTAAAAACATAAGAGCAATTGTTCTTCGCATCGAAAGTCCTGGAGGCAGTGTTGCTGCTGCCCAGGAAATCTATCGAGAAATTAAAAGGGTCAAAGATACGGGAAAACCTATCTTCGCATCAATGGGAAGTATCGCAGCATCAGGTGGCTACTATATTGCTATTCCCTGCGATAGGATATTTGCGAACCCCGGGACAATAACGGGCTCAATAGGTGTAATCATGGAGATGCCTAATATCGAGGAGTTACTAAGAAAAATCGGTGTTTACTTTATGGTGGTAAAATCAAAAGAACATAAGGATATAGGTTCACCATTCAGGAAGATGACAGAAGAGGAAAAAAAACTCTTAAAAACTGTCATTGATGATGTTTACTATCAATTTGTTGATGCAGTTGTTTTGGAGCGCGGAATAAAGAAGGAAGATGTTCTAAGGATAGCAGACGGAAGAATAATGACAGGAAAACAAGCGGTGGAACTCGGGCTTGTTGATGAGTTGGGGAATTTGCAGGATGCAATTTATGCAGCAGCAAAAACAGCAGGTATCAGAGGGAAACCGAGGGTTATTAAACCGAGAAAAAAAAGACCGACGCTGCTTGAACTTCTTGGAATAAGATCACTATTAGAAGAATATATAACAACCATGAGATTGCAGTACAGATGACATAGAACCAATCAAACCAATAAAACTAATTAGACTATTTATTTTACCCACATCTTCATTCCTAATCTTCACTTTATCCTTCTCCTTACTGCTTACTCCTTACTGCTTACTATCCTTTAAATTGCGCATTCTCTTACATTGGTTAATCTTGCTTTCTTATTTTCACTGTCTGTTGTGGGCTTCTATAATCCCATAATGTCATCAAATCGAATTCTCCGTCGCCTAGAAAATCGAGTTTTACAGGATCAAGGGACACTCTGATTGTAATCTTCTGTGATGAAGGAATATTGTCTGTAAGTATGTAAACACCGGAGAAGTTTGCAACAAACTCCTTCATTTTTTTTTCGTCCTCTGTCTTGATCTCTCCTTCATCTTCTTCACGTTTCACATTGTAAATCCTCTTTTCAATATCATAATAAACCGTACGAACAAAGTAGATATTTTCAACTGCTAACACGTGTAATCTAAATGTTACAGGTGTACCACTCTTTATAATCTTCAACAGTTCCTTTGGAAATCCATGATTAACCTTTGTTGAGATAAATAGTGTATCCTCTCTTATGAAAACCTCTGGTTTTGAAAGGGAAACAGGGCGTTCCCCCATACTCAGAAGAACTATAGAGCCAAGTATTGGGGCAAGAGCTTTTGTTGCCAGGAATTGTAAGAGTATCCCCATGCTTAATCAACCTTTTGTGACAACATTATTATAACTATTGTAACTCCACTTCCCAAAAGCAATCCTTCTCTTATTCCGGATATCAAGGACTTAACAACGGTAATCTGAGAATTCAGGAAACCTGAAAAAAAATGAATAATGAGCATCCCACAGACAAAGATAAAAAGACCTACAAAAAATTTGAGAATATAGTGGGAGTATGAGCTACCATGCTTTTTGATAACCTTTGAAAATGCATAACCAATAACAGAAAAAAATGAGAGAATAAAGAGTGATATAAAAAAATAAAGAAACTTGCAAACCACAGTGGATTCTCCTTTTAAAATAATAGCGATTATTACACTAAATAGTACCATTGGGATAAAAGCGAAGATAATTCTTTTTTTTATCCAGAGACAAGAACAGATTGCTATAAGAGAAGCATAAATGGGTGAGAAAAATGATATCCGCTCCACAGTAGGTCCCATTCCGAACCTGAGAACGAACTCAATAAAGAGAACTATGAGGAAAGGGATAAAAAGAATGGCCAGGGTTTCGTAAAAAGGGAAAATAGACTTTTTTTCTTCCATTATTTAATTTATATCAAGAAAATAAGTTCCTGTCAATAATATTTTACATCTATTAACTCGTCTTTCAATACATCACTAATTGCAAAAATTTCTAACTTTTCAGAAATTTTCAAAAAATGTGTTGACATAAAGAGATTGTAAGTATATAGTTACTTACGAAGTAGATTATGAAATGTCCATTTTGTGGTTCTGAAGATAATAAAGTTACCGATACGCGTCCAGGTAAGGAAGGAAAATCTGTGCGGAGAAGAAGGGAATGCCTTGCATGCAGTAGAAGATTTACCACGTATGAATATGTTGAGAAATCCCCTCTTCTTGTAATAAAAAGGGATGGTAGAGAAGAACCCTTTGACAGACAGAAACTTCTCCTTGGTATTATGACAGCAGCACACAAAAGACCCGTCACAAGGGTAGAGATTGAAAAGATAGTCGATGAGATAGAAGAGGGCTTTTGCGATCTTGGAAACCTGACAATTCCCTCAAAATTGGTTGGCGAAAAGGTTATGAAGAGATTGAAAGAATTAGACGAAGTTGCATACGTAAGATTTGCATCTGTATATAGAGATTTTAAAGATAAGGAAGAATTTTTAAAAGAAGTTAACGGTCTAAAAAACTCACCAGAAGAATAAAATCAATCCAAAGAGAATAATTAGGGTATATAGGTAAAGCTATGAATTTGTATTACCACTCCCTGTCTAACCTGGTAATAACATGATAATATACTCCTTGTTATTCAATCCTTGGTTTTCATGCCATAGTGAATTCCTACCATACCGAGTTCATTTTAGTAAAATCTAAATTTCAGTTTTCAGCATGACCCCTGCGGTCATGCAAATTTATGCTTGACAAATGGGGGTCAGTACATTATTAATAGTAAAATAAGAAATTAATAATCATAATTCCAGGACCAATTAGAAAAGGTTGTCCAAAATTTGTATATATAATAAGGAGTAAAAATGAATAGAAGAATAATTAATTCGATTATCAAATATAAAACTATATTATCATGCTTTTTGTTATTATTCCTTTCTTTAACTTCACTTCCATCAATTCAAGGGAACCCCTTCAGTCAAAAAAATTCCTTCATGATTGATACCACAAAGATTTACAATCAAACCTCAAACTGGCAGAGGAATTCAAGGGTTGCTTTTGACGGAACAAATTTTCTTGTTGTATGGGAGGATATAAGAAAAGACGAATACTCACAGATTAGGGGGTGCAGGGTATCTCAAGATGGTCAAATACTTGATAAAGGTGGGTTCGCTATATCTCTCACAGAATCATATGGATTTCAACCTGCAATTGCTTACGACGGTATGAATTACCTCGTAGTATGGCAAAGTCAACATCCCTTTACATATATGGCGATTAAGGCTGCAAGACTCACTCCTTCTGGTGGAATACTTGATTCATTTGCCATAAAAATTTCTGATACATATTCTTTAGGAAGAGGAAAACCGGTTATTGCATCCTCTGGAATAAATTTCCTTGTCGTCTGGACAGATGTTCCATCAGGTAACCCAGGTATTTATGGTGCAAGAATATCTCCTCAGGGAACTCTACTGGATACAACACCTATGTGTATGTCTACCGATTTCAATAAACCAGAACATCCAGCAGTCGCTTATGATGGAACTAATTATATGGTTGTGTGGAAGGATATTGAGGAATTTACCTGGGATTCCTGTAATATTTATATAAGAGGAGTACGAGTCTCAACAGATGGAACAATTCTTGATTCTGTTCCTTTCTTTTTTGTTACATTGAATGATACAGGATTTTTGCCAGCGATGTATAGAAAGTTCATTAAACTTAACCCATCGTTACATTTTGGTCTGGATAACTACCTTCTGGTATGGAACTATCGCATTTCTGAAGGACAATCAAAGGATCTTTTGGGGTGCAGAATTTCTCCAGATGGCTCTGTCCTTGACACAAATTACTTCTATATCTCAGATATAGGGGGAGACCAGATATTTCCTTCAATTGCATTTGATGGCTCAGAATTTTTGGTTGTCTGGGAAGATTTCAGAAACGATTCTTTTAGTTTTAAGCCAACCATATATTCTTCAAAGATAGACACATCAGGTATTGTGCTGGATACCCTTGGGAGTTGTTTGCTTACAGATACAACCACGAAACTTCAAAATCCATCAGTATGTTTTGGAGGAGGTGAATATCTTATCTCGTACGACGACAGAAGAGGTAATCCATTTAAGTATGCTTTAGATGATGATATATATGCATCAAGAGTGGATATAGCAGGAAACCCTATTGATTCATCAGGTATTCCTCTCTCCATTTCAACACAGCATCAGAGGATGCCAGCTGTCGGTTTTGATGGCGAGAACCATCTTGTTGTATGGGAGGACGAGAGAGAAGATGATATAGACCTTTACGGTGCAATTATTGATTCCACTGGAAATATACTTAATCCTCCAGGCATCTTCATCATATCAAATGCGGATTTTTCACAAACTAATCCATGCGTAGATTTCGTAAACCCTTATTATCTTGTTGTGTGGGAAGATTACAGGTATGTTTTTCAACCTTCACAAATCTTTTGTACACGAGTAACCAAGAATGGACAGGTTCTTGACCCTGATGGAATTCATATGTATGATTTCGGCGGAGATGAACAGAGTTTTCCTTATATCTCTAACAATGAGAACAATTTTCTTGTTGTCTGGAAAGAGAAATGGTGGTTTTGGGAATATCCTACAATCCTTGCCTTTAGAATTGACACTTCAGGAAATGTCATAGGCTGGGATCCAATCATAATTGATACTTCACATACTGATATTGGGCTACCGGCAGTATCTTTTGATGGAGTGAACTATCTTATCAGTTACCAGAAATTAAATCACATTATTGGAATAAGACTTAATCAGGACACTACTATTATTACTCCATATTTCAATATTTCTGATATCTTAGATTACCATAACATTGAAGCACCTTCAATCACTTTCAATGGTACAAATTATTTTGTTACTTGGACGAGAAACGATAATCCTCAATACCTCTTTTCCGATGAAAATATCTATGGCTCGCGAGTATCTCCGGAAGGTTATGATTTAGATTCTGTTGATATTATCATTTCTAAAAAATCGAACGACCAGTATGCACCAACAACAGTGAGTCATACAGAAAACTTCTTTGTTGTTTGGATGGATGACCGTTTCGATAGTATTTATGGAGATTGTAATGAAGGAATCTATGGAACTTGTGTAAGTTCAGAAGGCATTGTCCTTGATACAAATGGAATTTTACTAACTCCTCTTCTATCAGATGCTAAATTCGCTTCAATTACAAAAAGCACAGGGGAAAAAGTCTTTTTGTGTTATTCAGGTTTTACAGAATCACCTTATGGAAGCTACCGTATATATGGGACATTCTTAGATACACTTACCGGTATTGATAAATCAAAGAAAAGATTCAATTTTGTTAATAGCCTTGAACAAAATTTTCCAAACCCGTTCACACAATCAACAGTAATACGATACCAAATCAGAGAAACAGGTCCTGTTGGACTTTCCATATATAGTGTTGCAGGACGCCTGATTAAAACAATGGTAAATGAAAGAAAAAAACCGGGTATCTATACCATTCAGTGGAATGGAAAAGACTCCAATGGAAGAGTTGTTAGTAACGGTCTCTACTTCTACAAATTGAAAACAAAATACTTTTCAACGACTAAAAAGGTGATTTTTATAAAATAGCATTGGGAATTCAAAGGAGGAGAATAAAATGTTTATAAAAGGAAATATGAGAAATTATAAAAAAGGTGCCAGTCTTGTTGAACTAATGATTCTTATTCTCATAATAGCTATTCTTGGTTCAGTTACCTATCCCCATATACTCGGAATGTATGCAAGAAGCCGCGAAGCTTCTGTTAAATCCAATATGTTTACACTCAGAGTAGCAGCAGAGAATTTCGCATCTATGGCAGAAGGAAGATATCCTGAAACTGGAGTAATGACAGTTGGTGATGTCCTCATAAACATGGGATTTCCAACCGCTGTTAATCCAGCAGCATTAGCCGATGCCTGCCCTGGTACAAGAGCTAACGTGGTGGGCGCACCGCCTACTGATGCCCTGCTACCAGGTAATAACACATACGGCAATCCCTTCTGGCCAGACGCTAACTGTCTTGATCATCTAGCTGCTGCCGTAGCACCTGGACCAGCTACACCTGGACATTTAGCTAACCCGGCAGCCGGTGCCGACGGTCAAGGGACAGTCTATTGGGGTCCTATTGGACTTGGTGGAACTTCTGCAATGGAAGGATATGTGATATATGGTGATGGTTACAAGGAGATGTTGACACTTGAGCTCCGTTCAGGACAATAAAGTCTCGCTTTTACTTATTACTCAAATTTTTTGCACAGTTGAATTCGCACTCTTTTTGTTCATGCAATATCAGGAATTTTGTTATACAACGACACCGTCGTTGCACTCCTTAATTTCTATCTTCTTTCCCTTCAAGGGAGAACAAAAATGGTGCTGAACCGAAATCGTCACACCTGCCTTTAACAAGCTCGTTAAGACAAGAAGAAAGGGGTTGCGAAAAATATCATTATACCATCAGAGGACGTTCGACTATGTTCATACCAACGTCTTACTCCTGAGCCTGACGAATGAGTTTACACTGTGCACTTTGATTGAGGTTCACCCAAAGTCATTGTCCAAGGGCTTATTTCCACCGTATCTAATCTGTCAACTAATTAAGCTAATTAAAAAAATAGAACAAATGAACAATTTGTTGTGCTTCGATTCTCCATCCTACATGCCTTAGTTTCCTTCTTTGTTTCATCTTCCACATTCGCTTTCCTTTTCTCCTTGTACATGTGCTTTTGTACCATTTATAAAAATTCCCCTTGACTTTTTTATAACTCATCACTATATATAAGTAATAGCTTCTTGCAAAGAAAAAATATGTAGTAAAATGAAATTATTAGATATTAAATATAAAGTTATATTATTTTATCTTGTAACCCTATTCTTTCTCGTTACTTCAATTTCATCTATTCTGGGGAATTCCTTCATCATTGATACCACAAAGATTTACAATCAAACCTCAAACTGGCAGAGGAATTCAAGGGTTGCTTTTGACGGAACAAATTTTCTTGTTGTATGGGAGGATATAAGAAAAGACGAATACTCACAGATTAGGGGGTGCAGGGTATCTCAAGATGGTCAAATACTTGATAAAGGTGGGTTCGCTATATGCTTAGGGGAATCCTATACTTATAGACCTGATCTTGCTTACGATGGTATGAATTACATCGTAGTATGGCAAAGTCACTATCCTTTTAGTACTATCAAGGCTGCACGAGTGACTCCTGCAGGAGAACTACTCGATTCAAGTGCAATTTTTATTACTGATTCCTCCAATATATATAAAAAACCTGCTGTTTCATCCTCAGGAATAAATTGCCTTGTTGTCTGGATGAAACGTGGTGTATGGAACCCGGATATTTATGGTGTTCGGGTATCTCCTCAGGGAACGCTCCTCGATACAACCCCCATTTTTATTTCTACTGATGCAAACTATCCAAGTAATCCGAAAGTTGCTCATGACGGAATCAATTATATGGTTGTATGGGAGGATTTTGAGGAATTTGGCTGGGATTCCTGTACTAAATATATTCGCGGATCAAGGATTGCAACAGATGGCACCCTCATTGACTCCATCCCGCTTACATTCGCAACCTATTCGTGCACTACATTCAATAATCCTTTTATTAAGGAATTCAGTTTAAACCCAGTTTTCGAATTTGGATTAGAGAATTATCTACTTGTATGGAATTTCATTGACTTTGCAGGTGATTTTTCACAAAATATTTACGGGTGCAGGATTTCCACCGATGGGGTGGTTCTTGACACGAATTATATAACTATATCGAATACCCTTGGAAATCAAATATTTCCTTCTCTTGCATTCGATGGCACTGAATTTCTGATTGCCTGGGAAGATTTTAGAAATGCGTCAAACGGCTTTAAGCCTGCAATATATTTTACAAAAATTGATACATCAGGAATTGTGCTTGATTCACTGGGAAAACCGTTATTGACCGATTCAATTACTACTCTTCAGCACCCATCTGTCTGCCATGGAGGAAATGAATACCTCATCTCATTTACAGACAGACGTGGAAATCCATTCAAGTATGCTCTTGATGATGATATATATGCATCAAGAGTGGATATAGCAGGAAACCCTATTGATTCATCAGGTATTCCTCTTTCCATTTCAACACAGCATCAGAGGATGCCAGCTTTCGGTTTTGATGGTGAGAACCATCTTATCGTATGGGAGGATGAGAGACGTGAGGACATCGACCTTTTTGGTGCTCTTATTGATACTTCCGGAAATATACTCACTCCTCCCGGTGTTTTCCCTGTTTCACAATACAAATATGACCAGATAAAACCCAAGATTGATTTTGTGGACCCTTACTATCTTGTCGTATGGCAGGATTACAGGGGCGCTGACTGGATTTCACGCTTGTATGGCGCACGTATTACAAAAGAAGGGATGGTTCTTGACCCTGATGGAATTTATTTTTATATGAATAATGCAACGTATGTACGTAACCATAATATTTCTAATGACAGCACTAATTTTCTCGTTGTATGGAATAAGTGGGATGGACAATATCCTATTGTTGCTGTTCGTGTTGATACATCAGGTGTTTTTCTTGATCCTGAAGGTATCATTATTGATACATCATCCAGTCGTCCCGCAGTCTCTTTTGACGGTGAAAACTGGTTAATCTGTTATTTTAATTGTGATGCAGTTCTTGTTGGAGTTCGACTTTCGGCTGATGGAACCCTTATTCTTCCTGTTTTTGACATTACTAATCAGTGGTATTATTTAACAGCGGATCCTCCTTCTGTCACCTTTAATGGAAACAATTATTTCGTCACCTGGGCATCTGAAGATCACACATTTACTCTTGAAGAACATATCTATGGTTCAAGGGTGTCACCGTATGGTTATGACCTGGATTCTGTAGACATTCTTATTTGCAAAAAACCAGAGTATCACCTCTATGCACCACAAACAACGAGCTGCGGAGGAAACTTTTTCGTTGTCTGGACAGATACCCGCAACTTATGGCCTTTTATCGATTCATATTGCATAAAAACAATCTATGGTACGAATGTCAGTCCAGATGGTATTGTGCTTGATACAAATGGTATTATGCTCACTCCTGCTCTTTCTGAATCAAAATCACCTGCTGTTGTACAAAGTGGCGGGGATAGATTCCTTCTCTGCTATTCAGGCTTTACTGAATCACCGTATGGGAGTTATCGTATTTTTGGAAAATTCATAGATGCACTTATCAATGTGAAAGAGCCGAAGATAGAATACCGTTTTGTTAATAGACTTGCACAAAATGCTCCTAATCCATTCACAAAATCTACTGTGATTCGTTATCAGGCTAAAGAAAAAGGTTTTGTGGAACTTTCTATATTCAATGCAGCAGGACGATTGATTAAAACAATGGTAAATGAAAGAAAAAAACCGGGTATCTATACCATTCAGTGGAATGGAGAAGACACTAATGGAAACGTTGTCGGTAGCGGTGTTTACTTTTATAAACTTAAAATGAAAAACTTTAGAATGACCAGGAAAATGATCTTTATTCAATAGGTTTTTGAGAAATCTAATAAAGGAGTTACTATGTTTGGAAGCAAAAAAAATCGGATTTACAAAAAAGGCACCAGTCTTGTTGAACTGATGATTTTTGTTCTCATAGTAGCCATTCTTGGTTCAGTTACCTATCCTCATATACTCGGAATGTACAGAAGAGCTTGTGATGCCTCAGTGAAATCAAATATGTTTACACTACAGATAGCAGCAGAGAATTTTGCATCTATGACACATGGAATGTATCCTGAACATGGTGTTACCACCGTGGGAGAAGTACTCACTGCAATGGGATTCCCCGGTGCTGTTAATCTATCAAGAATAGCAGATAATTGTCCTGGTACAGGAGCTACCGTAGTAACCACCCCTGATGCTCTCCTGCCGGGTAATAACACATACTACAATCATCTGTTTCCATTTGCTAACTCTCTTGATGAACTTCCAGCTGTCCCAGGAGGACCCGTAGCACCTCCACATCATTATATTCCGGGACCTGGGGAAAGCGGTGCAGGGACTGTCTACTGGGGACCGGCTGGGGCCGCAGGAACTACTGCTATTGAAGGTTATGTGATATATGGTGACAGTTATCTAGGATTGATTTACATTGAGCTTATATCTGAATAATAGGTTCGTATATCTTGAATATATTTTCCTCTCATCTTCTCTCCTGTTGACAACGCAATAATGGATTCCTTGTACTTCAATCCTTAGTTTTTATGGCATAGTATCTAACCTATATTATTCTAAAATGTTTATCTGCTTAACTCCAGGGAATTTGAGAATTCTTAAAGAAATGAAAAACCTCAATGTCATTGCGAGGAGCGAAGCGATGTGGCAATCTCAAAGGGTAAAACACCGAGATTGCTTCCATTGCGAATATGACATATTACTCGCAATGACACGATTCCTTTCTATTAAGGACAACTGGAGTTAAGCAGATAAGCATATATTCAAATTAAATCTAAATTTCAGTTTTCAGCCTGAACCAGTGATGTGTCCGTAAGCAAATTTTAACAAGCATCAACATTACCGGAACTTCAATTAAAACTCCCACAACCGTTGCAAGTGCTGCTCCAGAAGAAAGGCCAAAAATCATAGTTGCGGTTGCAATAGCTACTTCAAAGTGATTACTTGCACCTATCATTGCAGAAGGAGCTGCATCCTCAAACCTGAGTTTTATTAATTTAGCCCCACCATAAGTTAACCAGAAGATCAGATTTGTTTGAATGAAAAGTGGTATTGCTATCCATAAAATCGTTAAGGGCTTCGTTAAAATAATATCACCTTTGAATGAAAAAAGCAACACAAGCGTAACCAGTAAAGCTATAATTGATACGGGCGTTAGTATATGCAAAAATTTTTGCTTAAACCAATCTTCTCCTTTAGTCTTTATAATTATAATTCGAGAAAAAAATCCAACAACCAGAGGTAATGCAACATAGATACCTATTGAAAGAAGTAAAGCCTGCCATGGAACCGGTAATCTCCCGACACCAAGTAGAAATCCTCCTAACGGTCCATATAAAAAAAGCATAGTTAACGAGTTAATAGCGACCATTACCAATGTATGAGCATCGTTCCCTCGTGCAAGGTACCCCCATACAAGAACCATTGCGGTACATGGAGCAATCCCGAGAAGAATACAGCCGGCTAAATAACTTCTCCAGAGAGGGATTTGGAGCATTTTCATTCCGTTATGCATAATGACCTGACCTGCTCCGTGAACCGTCCCAATTGCCCAGTCAGCCCCAGGGGGAAGTTTTACAAAGTCAAGAGCGTCAGTCCCGATAAATCTATTAAAGACAAAACCTAAAAATAGAATTGAAATTGCATACATTGTAAACGGCTTAACCAGCCAGTTGGCAAACAGCGTAAGGGCAACTGGTTTCGGTGTCTTTCCTGCACGAAGGACGCGACCGAAATCAATCTTCACCATAATGGGATACATCATGAAGAAAAGACATATTGCAATAGGAATTGAGACTACCGGTGCCTCTCCAACATAGATTGCAACCCCATCAAGGAACTTAGCGAATTCTGGTGCAGTCTTGCCAAGAATAATTCCCGTAGCAATACAAAGTAACACCCAAGCAGTTAGATATTTCTCAAAGAGAGAAAGTTTTCTTTCTTCGTTAGCCATATTATAATCCCTTAAGAAACTCTTGCTTAAAATTTATTTACAAATATCTTTCCTATTAACCTTTTTAGCAACTCTTAAATCCCCGATAATCTTTGGGTAATTGTTCAACCAAACCGTCAGCATTTCGAGTAACTTTGGAGCATATTCATTGTATTCTTCTATTGCTAATTCATAATCAATCCATTGACCACTGCGCACATCATTCACCAATCCTGTATCCTTTAGTATTTTCAGGTGGTGGGAAACACTTGACTGCTTTATTTTAAGAACTGCTGTGAGTTCGCAAACGCACATGCTTTTCTTTTCAAGAAGTTTAATTATTCTAAGCCTTGTTGGATCTGCTAGTGCTTTAAACACAGAAACTAAATCTCTCATTTTACCTCCTCAGACTAAATAGACATATTTACATATGTAAATATACTACATTATTAGAAAAAAATCAAGAAAAAACTCGGTTTCCTATAACACTCTGCCCTATGCCCTTTGCAAATCCAAAGAAATAATCTGCCTGCCCCGTAGAAACGAAGTTTTTCAACGCGGTGAAATCCTCCTTACTTCTTGACATAATAGTTTTTTTAAAATATAATGCTCTGAAATTTGAGAAAGAATGTATGGAACGTTTAAGTTTTGTTGATCTGGAAAAAAATAGTTACAGAAACATCTGGTTTCTTGCCTGGCCTGTGATGATAAGCCAGATACTTATTACCACACTTAATATCGTGGATATGTTCTGGATTGGTAAACTTGGTCCGTCTCCCGTTGCCAGCATCGCAATCGCAGGTTCTATTATGTGGGTAATCTTTGCCCTCACTCAGATATTCTATGCAGGCAATCTTGCCATGGTTGCCCGCTTTGCCGGGAGAGGAGAAAAAGAAAGAATAAAAACCGTTGTTTCTAATTCCTTCATTATTGCATTCACAATAGCGATTTTTCTCTCGGTCTCCGGCTTCATCTTTGCACCTTCAATTTTTAAGCTTTTCGGGGCAGAAGAAATAGTGAGCAAGATGGGGATTGGTTATATAAAAATCATATTTCTTGCACTCCCTTTCTTTTTCGGTGCATTCGTTGTTTTTGCAACACTTACAGCCCTTGGAGACACAAAGACACCAACGAAAATAACTGCTGTTGCATGTCTATTTAACATCCTGCTCGACCCTCTTCTTATCTTTGGAATATGGAATTTTCCAAAACTCGGAGTTAATGGGGCAGCTGTTGCAACCTCCTCTGCTCATTTTCTTGCGTTTATTCTGGGCATATATGTTCTCTACAAAAGAAGATATATTCAAGGGATGGTCTCAAAAATTAATTGGAAGGTTCTTGGAAACATCCTCAAGATAGGAATTCCCGCAAGCCTTCAGGGAATCACAAGACCACTCACAGGAATGATAATGTTCAGAATTGTTGCCTTCTACGGGACAAAGGCAATAGCTGCATTCGGAATAGGTGGGAGAACGCTCGGAATCATGTTTATATACCTTACAGGCCTTATGACATCCACACAAACCCTTGTCGGTCAGAGTCTGGGTGTAAAGAGACCAGAGAAAGCAGAAGATGTTGTCAAAAAGGTTCTCTTGATAGGATTTGTAATACAGATTCCTATCATTATTCTTTATTTTCTTTTTGCACCTCAGATAATATCCATTTTTAATACAGACCATGATGTAATAAGAATTGGTACTAATTATCTAAGAATCATAACACTCAGTCTTATTCTTATCGTTTTTACCACTGGATTCGCCGGAGCACAGACAGGTGCAGGTGATACAAAACCGCCTATGATTGCATCCGTTGCTGCGAACTGGTTTATAAAAATTCCTTCTGCTTATATAATTGCCAATCATCTTCATCTTGCAAGCAAAGGGGTATGGATAGCCATAGCACTCTCCGTTCTTGTTGAATCCATCATTGTCTCAATTTTCTATTATCGAGGTGGATGGAAGAAAAAGAAAATATAAAAGAGAGAATTTAAGAAAAGTTTGACAATACTAAATTGATATGCTATAAAATTGAAATAATATGAATCTTATTCTGCTCATAGGCATCATTATTCTTGCCGGTTTTCTTGGAAAGAAACTTTCAAATTGGATTAAACTTCCAGGTGTAACGGGATATCTTATTATTGGTGTTCTCTTAGGTCAATCACTGTTTAATCTCATCAACCCGCAATTCCTTGTAAAAACAGGATTCATAACGGATATTGTACTTGGCATTGTTGGGTTCATTATTGGGAGTCAACTGGTATTTAGAAAATTCAGACGGATTGGAAAAGGAATACTTATAATGCTGCTAACCGAATCCTTCGCAGCATTCCTACTCGTCAGTATAACCATCTTTATCCTAACCCGTCGGATCGACCTCGCACTCATTCTTGGAGCCATAGCACCTGCGAGTGCACCGGCTGGAACCATTGCAGTGATTCAGGAATACAGATCAAAAGGACGTCTTACTAATACCCTACTGGCAATCGTTGGGCTTGATGACGGGCTTTGTATAATGATTTATGTCTTTATGGTTGCAATTGTAAAGGTCGTTGTTTTCAGTCCCGAGTCTATCTCTTTCTTAAAAATCTTCTTTATCCCCATCTATAAAATTCTTTTATCCATTATAATTGGAGGTTGTGGAGGTCTGCTGCTCTCCTTCGTTTTAAGAAAAATTCACACGCGAGAGGAGACAATGATTATTGTCTTCGGGTTCATTTTGCTCTTTTCAGGTATATCAAATTTCCTGAATGTTTCCTTAATCCTCGCAAATTTATCAATGGGAATTGTTGTAGTAAATCTCTTCCCACTGTTGACAACACGATTATCAAGGATGTTTGATGAAACTGTTCCAATACTATACATCATCTTTTTTGTTCTTGCGGGTGCACATCTTAATGTAAGGTTACTCCCAGCAATGGGAATAATGGGTTTATTCTATATTCTTTCACGGGGTGTAGGAAAGATTAGCGGAGCCTCTTTCGGGGCATTCATTTCCCGAGCTCCCAAAAAGATAAAAAAATACCTCGGACTCGGTCTGCTTTCACAGGCAGGTGTTGCAATTGGGCTTTCGCTCCTTACGATACGGGAGTTCTCTCTCTATGGTGAAACGGGGTTGGAGTTCGCTGCTATCATTGTTACGACAATTGCAGCAACCACTGTCGTATTTGAAGTAATCGGGCCTATAACAGCAAAGATTGCAATTACAAAGGCAGGGGAGGTGAAAAAAAAGGATAAAGGTTAAACCCCGTTAGAAAATGAATTTTCTACCGGGGTAAAGGATAAAGTTTACAAATTTCCTTTTTAGTCTAATTGGTCCGACTGGTCTCATTGGTCGATTCTCTTCTTCCAAAATACTTGACTTCCTAATGTTTCTCTGGTAAAATAAAATTTAGCAAGAAAAACGTTTTGATGGACTCTCTGTTTCTGTGTTTTTTGTTTTTCTTTTTGTTGTTTTTGAACCTGAAATTTTAAACCGTGAAGTAACAGTGGCTGAAATAAAATACTATAACAGTTTTAGTGAACATCTGAAAGAAAGATTTGGTTTCAAGGTCTACAAAATACCTGTATCCATAGGTGCAACCTGTCCAACAAGAACCAATGTTGGTAAAGGATGCACCTATTGTGATAACAAAGGATCTGCGTCACCTATCATACAAGAGAATCAACCCCTTTCAGAACAGATTAAACATGGCATGGACTGGGCAGAGAGGAAATATAAAGCACATGGATTTATAGTCTATTTTCAACCTTTTACCAATACATTCATACCACTTAATTATTTGGACGAGTCTATAAATACTGCATTGAGAATGGAAAGGGTAGTGGGAATTGCAATCGGAACAAGACCTGATTGTGTTCCAGATGAAATCCTCGAGCTTCTTGAATCCTATGCAAACCAAACATACCTTTGGGTGGAATATGGGCTTCAGTCTGCTCATTATAGAACCCTCAAGGCAATCAAAAGGGGTCACACACTTGCAGAATTCCTGAATGCAGTGCTGAGGACAAAGAAGAGAGACGGTATTCTTATCTCCACGCATATAATAATAGGACTACCAGGAGAAACACGGGACGATATTATAGAGACTGCGCGGGTTATTTCTGTTTTGCCTCTTGACGGGATTAAAATCCATCTTTTACATATCCTTAAAGGTTCTGAACTCGAAATAGATTATAGAGAGGGTAGATTTAACGTCCTGACCTCAGAGGAATATGCATCGTTAGTGGTTGACTTCATTGAAAGACTTCCTCAAAATGTTCTTATTCAGAGGATAACTGGTGAAGCGGAAAAGGAAAGGCTTGTTGCCCCTTTGTGGTGTCTCGAAAAGCAAAAGGTTATTGCACGTATCAATGAAGAGTTTGAGAGGAGAAGGACGCATCAGGGTAAGAAACTGAAATGTGGTTTATCGTTGTCTGAAATAGAGAGGAGGATAAGTGAGGGTATCACATCTAAACTGGGTTGAAATAAGCGAAAAGAATCTTCTTCGTAATATTTCTGTAATAAGAAATCTTATTGGCAGAGAGATAAAACTAATGGTAGTTGTTAAGTCAAACGCTTATGGCCATGGTATGATTGAGGTAGCAACCATCGCGCTTAAAGGTTCTGTAGACTGGCTCGGTGTAAATTCAATAGAGGAAGGAATTGCATTAAGGGATAACAAAATTGATGCACCAACCCTTATACTCGGTTATGTTCCTTTGACGGATCTGGAGGATGCTGTTCATCAAAATCTCCGATTAACTGTTTACAATATGGAAACAGTGAGAGCGTTAGATGCAATCGGGGATAGAGTCAAAAAGAATATACCCATTCATGTAAAGATTGAAACGGGAACGAATAGACAAGGGATTCAGGGAAAGAAACTATCTAATCTATTAGATTTTATCAATAGTAGTCCTTCCTTGAAACTTGAGGGTATTTCCACCCATTTTGCAAACATAGAGGATACAACAGATCACTCATTTGCCCAGTTTCAACTCAATGAATTCAAGAGGATGGAGGGTGAATTTTTTAAAAACGAGACTAACCTTTTAAGGCATACTGCTTGTACTGCTGCAGTTCTTCTTTTTCCTGAAACCTATTTCGAGATGGTAAGAGCAGGCATAGGAATATATGGACTCTGGCCCTCAAAACAGACAAAGGTATCCTGCTCAATGGAAGGAAAGAAAATACCTGAGCTAAAGCCTGTACTCACCTGGAAGACAAAAATTGCTCAATTAAAGGATGTGCCTGATGATTCCTACATAAGTTATGGATGCACCTACAGGACAACAAGAGATTCGAAAATTGCAGTTCTTCCCGTGGGATACTATGACGGTTATCCAAGGGCTTTCTCAAATGTCTCCTATGTGCTTGTAAAAGGAAGAAGGGCACCGGTAAGGGGAAGGGTCTGTATGAATATTATTCTTGCAGATGTAACAGATATACAGGACGTTAAACTTGAAGATGAGGTTGTTCTTCTTGGGAAACAGGGCGAAGAAGAGATAACCGCAGATTATCTTGCTGGCTTGGGAGGAACGATAAATTACGAAATCGTAACGAGTATAAATCCATCCTTGAAGAGAGTAGTCACAAAATGAATAATGATGTTAGACTTAAGACATAAGACTATAGACTCACTTCTTTAGTCCGTGGTCTATCGTCTTCAGTGAAAAGGAGGTAAAACAATGAAAAAAGTGGTCTTGATGTTGCTCATTTTCCTCTTCTCTATCCTTTCCTCTCTCTTTGCCCAATGGGAACCTGATGAAAGGCTTACGTTTGACGCTGCTGACTCTTACACCTCTGAAAACAATGCATGGTGTGTAGCAGCAGAAGAAGATACTGTTCATGTCGTATGGTATGACCATCGTGATGCGAACTGGGAGATTTATTATAAGCGCTCTACCAATGGAGGAACATCCTGGGAAACAGACACCAGGCTCACAGAACACATTGCCTCGTCACAGTATCCTTCTGTTGTGAGTTCAGGTAATAATGTTCATGTCGTATGGTATGACCTTCGTGATGGGAACGATGAGACTTACTATAAACGTTCCACTGATGCAGGAACATCCTGGGAAATAGATACCAGACTCACAAATGACCCTGCCTCTTCATTGTATCCTTCCGTTGCAGTTTCTGGCTCATATGTCCATGTTGTATGGTGTGACAAGCGTGATGGGAACTGGGAAATTTACTATAAGCATAATCCTACAGGAAATGCAGGTATCAAAATTGATCTTCCAGCAGAAACCACAAGGACAAAAGCATATTTGAAGATTTCTCCAAATCCATGCAGGGATAGAGTAACTATAAGATATTACATAGGGCAAAGAGCAGAGTGCATTGAGTTGAAAATTTATGACGTATCAGGGTGTTTATTGAAAGTTTTCTCACTGCCTACTCCTTACTCCCCCGACCTCGCTCCGCGAAGCGGGGCGGGCTTACTTCCTACAGTCGTATCCTGGGATGGTAGAGACGATTATGGTATGTTGCTGCCTTCCGGTATTTACTTCTGGATACTGGAATCGAATGGAAATAAAAAAATAGAAAAGATACTTCTTGTGAGATAAAGAAAAGAAAAAAATACAACCGCAGATGAACACAGATAAAATGAAATATCGTAATTACAGCACCGCAAAATATAAGAAAAAGCCCTTTGCGAACTCTGCGGTTAAAAGGGGGTGTTTATGAGGGTACTGGTCATTAGTGATAGTCATAGTGAGATAGATAATATTATACAAATATCTAAAGTAGTTAGGGAAGAAAATATCTCCAAGGTTATACATCTTGGTGATGATTATGATGATGTGAATTTTCTCATTAAAGAGGGTATAGAGATTGAAAGGGTACCTGGCGTTTTCAGTGGGTATTACAGTGAAAAAGATATTCCCAACAGGAAAGTAATTGAGATTGAAGGATGGAGGGTACTCCTGACTCACACAAAAGAGCGGCATGAAAACGATCTTTCAGGTGACATTTCACCAGAGGACTTAGTTAAAAATGGAGCAATAGATATAGTGCTCTATGGTCACACACATATCCCTGCAATAGCGAAGGAAGGGACTGTTTATCTCTTGAATCCTGGACATCTTAAGGCAACAGATAAAAAAGGTTACCAGCCGAGTTTTGCAGTGCTTGATATAGAAAAAGATAACATTGATATCACTATCAAGCGCCTTAATACCAAAGAGACAGTCCTTAGAGACGTGATAAAAAGACACAAAGAGACAGATTGAGGGAAAGTGGAGGTTAAATGGAAGAATTTTGTATTGTATATTCTACATTTCCAAAAAGGAAAAAAGCAAGACAGATAGCAAAAGAGCTCATTAACGATAAACTCATCGCGTGTGCCAACATTTTCAAAATAGATGCTCTGTACAGATGGAAGGGTGAGCTGGAAGAAGCACATGAGTATGCTGTTTGCTTCAAAACAAGAAAAAGCCTCTACGGTAAAGTCGAGAAAAGGATCAAGGAATACCACCCCTACGACTGCCCTGCAATTATCCAAATCCCAATAAACAGGGGCTATGAAGGCTATCTGAGATGGATTGAAAATGAAACAATTGAAGAAAAATAGAAAGTTAATATATTAAATAATAAAATCAAACTTTATCCGTGTTAATCCGTGGCTTAAGGAGGTTGAATGGAGCTGGCAAAATATCTTGAAAGGAATTACATTATAGCGGACGGTGCAATGGGAACCACACTGTACCAAAAAGGATTCTCATCAAAAAAACCTTTTGCTACCTTAAATATAGAAAACCCCGGACTCGTTCTTGAAATTCACACAGAATTCGTTGAGGCAGGAGCTGAACTCCTGGTAACCAACACGTTTGATGCTAATATATTCAAACTTGACCCGTATGTCGGATTCAAAGAAATCAAAACAGTTAATAAAAAAGGAGCAGAGCTCGCAAAAAAGGTTGCAGGAGAACGAAAATGGGTTGCTGGTTCAATCGGTCCTTCTGGTAAAACCTTCTCATTACTTGAAGATGATGAAAAAGAATGGTTCAAAGAAAGTCTTATTGAACAGGTAGAGGGTCTGATAGAGGGAGGTGTTGATGTACTACTCGTTGAAACCCAGATCGGAACGGATGAAGCACGGTTTATCATAGAATCAGTAGATACATGCAGAAAAGGAACTCCCATTATTCTTGCGTTTACCTTTACAGAGGGTTTAAGAACGCCTTCTGGAGAAACAGTTGAGGAAGTCATCAAGGCAACAGAGGAATTCTCTCTTCTTGCTGTTGGGGCAAACCATGGCATTGGACCGCTCCAGTTCCTTGAACTTATGCCCCATTTCCTTGAAAGGAGCAGCATTCCTGTTTCGTTCATGCCAAATTCGGGTGTCCCTCGCTACATAGATGGTACATTTGTATTTCCTGCTTCGAGTGAACATTTTGCCCGATATGCAAGGGAGTTCATAAAGAATGGAGTAAAGATTGTTGGTGGATGCTGTGGGACAACACCTGCCTACACAAAACTCCTTGTTACTATGCTTGAATCCAAAACAGGAAAATCACTCCATTTCCTTTTAATTGAAGAAGAAGATACAGAGACACAGGAAGTAGCCGAAAAAAAGAGAGTTAAGAATATTGTTGAAGAACAAATCTGTATCAAATCCCTTGTTGTTGTTGAGGTTTCTCCACCTCGAGGTACATATGTAAAGAAGAGTATAGAATGGATAGAGAAAATAAAGGAGTTCGGTGTTGACGCCGTAAGCATTCTTGACTCGCCAATGGCTCGCGTGAGAATGAATCCTGTTGCCTTTTCGCATCTGGTCAAGGAGCGTGGTCTTGAAC
>SOIS01000011.1 GCA_004375965.1 Candidatus Cloacimonadota bacterium
CCATGGGGAGATAAACTGGACCAACAAGTAGCTGTTAAAGAATTGACTTTGATAGATGATGGACAACATCCAGAATCTGATTCTGGAAGAGCAATCGATGCAGAAGGTTCTCCAAAACAAACAACAAACATTATTGATGATGGGATATTGAAAACCTTTCTCTTCAATAAAATGTTTGGAGAAGCAGCAGATAAAGCAACAACTGGAAATGCCTCTAGAGGAGGTTTCTTTGGTGGAATCCCGTATGAAAATGTTCCAAATGTTGGAATTAACAAATTATTGATTAAAGAAGTTGGAAAAAATTTAGATCAACAAATTGGTGAAATCGATAAAGGAATTCTCATTACAGGTACTCCAATTGGTTTATTTACAGCAAATCAGGTTACAGGTGATTTCAGTATCACTACCAATGATGCTTTCTTGATTGAGAAAGGAGAAGTTGTTCATCCGTTGAAGAATATTAGTATTGCTGGAAATTACTTCGAAACATTAAATGATATGAGAACTATTGGTTCTGATAGAGAAGACTCAGGCTGGCCAATAGATGCTCCAGCTATTACATATAATAAGCATACAATTTCAGACTAGAATGCTTATTTTCCTTTTTTCTTTTATTATATTCCTTGTATTCTTTTTTTACAATTTGGGCAAACTGATTTGATATTTAACCATTCAATTAGATGAGCTGTATGAGCTGGAATTTTGCATGATGGACATGTTACATATTTGTCTCCTTCACCTATAAAATCCATACAAACGATGCATTTGTCCTTGAGATTGCTCCGAGCGACTTTTTCTGAAGAAAATAGAACTTCTTTTTCGAGAGATTCTCTGTCTTCTTCCTCTGCAGATTGAATACTTATTTCTGAAACATGCTCTGAATCCATATATCTTTCTTTAAGCATTTTTTGCTGCCTCGTATATTCTATAGCCAAATTAACAACTATTATTACTGAAATTACAATAACAATTGACCAAAACCAAAATCCTAGATCACTAAAAAAATCTAGATTAAACCATTCTTCTAATGCTGATAATAAAGCTATAACACCTACAAAAGGTATGCAAAGAAGCAAAATAGTTTTTGAAATGAAATGCATACCAACAAAAGACATCCTAAATTTTTTTCTCTTGTCTGCAAGTTTCTTCAATATACTCAACCTACTGATTTACTTGAGTAAATAGATAAATGTTGTTGCTTCACTTTTACTAAAATTAGAATCTGGAACCAATCCATTATTCATAGAGAGGTTAAAGATTTAAACCAACCAGTTTAGTATACTTTTATGATGAGTTTTTATCATGCTGGCATGTTAGCCAAGCATGGTTGAACATGTTTTATAGAATCTGTGGGTGTCATTCCTTGTGGGTCTACACACACTCTATGTGGATACATCACGTATCCTCCTACCCCGTTCACTTTACGCTTGGGTAAAGCTTTCGGATCGCTTTTGAGTAAAATATTATAAGCAGCATTGACATCCGCACTGATTTTATATCCTTGAGCAGAAGTAAAAAGACCTCTAGAAGACCTTTTACCAGCATAACTGTCTCTTTTTTGTGGGAATTCATTATCTAGGAAACTGCTCTTGGAGGTATACTCCTCAGGAATGAGTTCGACACGTATCCCTCTTTCCTCAGCCTTGTATCGCAATTGATTGATGACCTGCATGAAGGGAATAGCGACAAACATTTGCGTGACTTTTTTTCCTAAATTAACTCGCTGTTTCCACTTGGGAATGTACCCGATGAGCACCTGATGAAGGTCTCGTTCCACCCACAAATCAACTAGATAGCGTGTTAGATGGTGGATAGCATTCTTGAGTTTCTTCCTGAATTTTTCCCGAAGACGATAATAAGCTTGACCATAAACTAATTTATTATGCTGTTTTAATTGCTTTCTCTGCTGTTGAACATATAGTGTTTTCAATTCTTTCTGGATTTTCATATAATACTGGATGATACTTTTTATCCCTTTTCCGTGATCCTTGATAACAATCGGTCTATTTCCAAGGTTATCTACGAAGGTCACGAGGTTGACTGATCCTAAATCGATCGCTCCTTTTCTAGAACAGTTTTTTCTTGGTTTGGTGATAAATTTCTCATAGACTAGTTCGAGGGTGTATCCTACTCGTCTGGGGATGATCCTCAGTTCTTTGAGTCGAGTGCTAACTGTTAAGCGTGTTTTGTAGTAAAATCTCACTTTCTTGGGGAGGACTAACCAACTATTCCTTATCCTAGCCTGTTGGTTGGAAAAAATTGCTACACACTCTCCGTTTTTGGGTTTATAGTTCGGAGGACGAGGCATAGCAAAGAATTTCTCTGGGTTCTTTTTCCACTCCTTTTTCGCTCGAAAATAAGCTTTCCAATTCCTACTAAGAAGTTTGAGCGTGTGTTGTGCGGTATGAGCAGGTAGCTTTCGATAACATTCTTCCTTCTTGAGTAAAATGTTCAATTCGTAATATTGGAGAAATTTATCCTTGTTGTTCAACGCTTGTTTTACCAGAAAGTTTGCTCGATTATAGAGGTTTTTGACTTGATGACAGAGCTTGCTCAGAGATTGAGTATAAGGAAGTTCAATGCATTCTACTCTTAGCACTTTTGTCATCATTTTTCTTTGTTGATTTTGCTATAAAAGCTCCCGTAATATCTTACTTTCAGTCTTCTTTTAATCTTATTCACCCTATATTTAATATGACTACATGACAAATACTTTCATAAGTTCCTCTATGATTCTTACATCAATTCAAAATAAATTTTAACCAAAAAGGTGAAAAAAATTGGAGA
>SOIS01000179.1 GCA_004375965.1 Candidatus Cloacimonadota bacterium
TGCTGCGTTTTTCATATATCTCAATATCATTGCAGATATCTCAGGTGGTGAATACTGTTTTCCGCCCATTTCACCCCTGACATCGCCCTCTGCTGTTTCAATAACATTATAGGATACCTTCTTCATCTCTTCGCTAACCTCACCATATCTTCTACCCATAAATCTCTTAATAGAGAATATTGAATTCTCAGGATTTGTAATTTGTTGCCTTTTCGCAATTATACCAACAACCCTCTCACCATCTTCCTTAACTGCCACAACAGATGGAGTCGTTCTTCCGCCATCAGGGTTAGGAACAATAGTAGGCTCACCGCCTTCCATTATTGCAACACAGGAATTTGTAGTCCCAAGGTCAATCCCTATTACTTTTTCCTTGACCGCCATTTTCATCATCCTCCTTTTCTTCTCTTTGTTTTGAAACAGTAACCTTTGCAGGTCTTATAATCTTGTCGTCAAGTAAATATCCTTTCTCTATCTCTTCGAGTATTGTAGATGGTTCATGTTCTTTACTTTCGATAGCAAGAAAAGCTTCATGTTTATATGGATCAAATTTTTGCCCAACACTTTCAAAGGGTTTTAACCCCTCCTTTTCAAGAATACCTTTTAACTGCTTAAAAATCAATTTCACACCATCGAGTATTTTCTTATCAGTATTAGAATTCTCGTCAGCGTTAATTGCCCTTTCAAAGTTATCCACCACAGGGAGAATGCTAAGAATTAATTTTTCATTAGCATATTTCTGAAAATCATCCCTTTCTCTAATCATTCTTTTCCTCTGATTGTCCATTTCTGCGAGCGTCCTTAAATACTTATCCCTGTATTCTTTTACTTCCTCAAGTGCATTTTTTAATTCTGATTTTAACTGCTCAATCATTGCTTCAGTGTTTTTTTCATGCTCTTTCTTTTTCCCTTCTCTCTCTTTCTTCTTGCTCAATATACCTCCTCAAAGTATCATTCTTTTTGTAAGAAATATAATAACAAAATGTCGATTTGTCAAGACTCTTTTAGAGATTTCTGAAAAAGTCAGCAACATCTGAGGTTTCTAAGAAGTTTTTAAAGACCTCCTTAAGTTCTTTTATTATAAATATCCTGGCTTTTTCTGAAAAAACATTACTTCTTTTATTCTTGATGTAATATTCCGAATAGATACGGTAAGGAGTCTTATATCCTCAACATTAGGTAAAAGAAAGACCGCATAAGTTCCTTCTTTGACTCTTTCTATATAAAGAAGATGGTAATTATATATTAAGGTTATATCTCTAACCTCCATTTTTTGTCTGTTTGAGAATATCATCAGATGATTGAGGAAGTTATTGATTTCCTTTTCAAAAAATCTTGTATCCTTTTTAAGGATAATATTGGTGAATATTCCACCTTCAATGATTCCACAAAAGAGAAGACTTGGAAGACTCTCAATTATTCGCCACAGTCTTTCCTTCTCTTTCTCCTTCTCAATAATATTTATTGTTAATAGACCATTTTCCAATTCGATAATCTTCTTCATCGCCTCTTCACCCTTTAAATCATCAAAACGTGCTCTCTGAAATTGCCCATCTCTATATGAAAAAGAAGCATAATGTTTTCCTGAAATAATAATAAAATTACCGCTAAGTTTCCGGTTTTCTATCTGTCTGATTCTTTCTACAAGATTAATGTTTTTTAAATCAACCGTTACCTTCATCTAAATTACGAAATCGAGAATTCTTCTCCACCTGATCTTTTCCCAGATTCTATAGAAAGGAACATCCTTTTCCCAGGACCAGTATATGATTAATGGTATGCCAAGGACATACCCTTTGTCGAGAGGTCCCCAGAATCTTGAGTCATCAGAGTTATCCCTATTGTCACCCATAACAAAGATACTTCCTTCTGGTACAACAATAGGACCAAAGTTATCCCTGCAATATCCCCCAACATAACGAAATTCTCCCTCCTCCCAATCACGCTGGTAAGTATCTGGATTAATATTGGGTATGGGAGGAAACTCACGTGGGTCCCTGTGTATGATATTTTGTTTATAAAGGCTCCTACCATTGACAAAAACAATCTTATGTTTTATTTCTACAGTGTCTCTGGAAAGAGCAATACATCTTTTAACAAAATATTTTTTGGTATACGGAGAGATAAAAATAACAATTTCATCGCGTTCAGGTTCTCGAAATTTCAGAATACTCTTCTTTGTAAAAGGTATATGGATTCCATAAACCATTTTATTAACAAGAAGAAAATCGCCAATAAGAAGTGTATCCTCCATTGAGCCAGAGGGGATCTTAAACGCCTGTATAAAGAATGTTCTAATAACCATTGCAATAATAAATGCCCAAATAATAGATTCAATCCATTCCCTTATTTTAGATTTTTTACTCATTGACCTTCCTTGATCTATAAAATCATTTTCTTACTATAGAAAAAAATATTTGTCATTCTCAATATTTATTTTTCTTCAGATTTAGCATCTTCTCTATCTCATCTATTTCCTTCTCAATATAAGCAGCAATCCCAGAACAACTTCCTTTTACGTAGATACTTTTAGTATTTTTATCATAAAAAAGCCTTATCTCATATGTGGGAAAAAATACCCTCATGAATAGACCAATCATAAAAAATAGGAATGAGACGTAGAGCAGAGGAACACCATCATCCCTTTTATAATAGATACCGCTCTCCTCTTTTACATTTCTCAACACCATATTTTTTCCCATTACTGGAATGGGTTCATCAAGAACGAGTTTTTCTAACATTTTCCATTTTTTATCCACACCCTCACGAAAGTATATCTTTGTATTGGGAACAATCTCGCTAACTGTCGTATCTCTAAAAAGTTTTCCAACATAAACAGTTCGTATCTTAAAAGAACCCTCAATACCCTTCACATTAAATATGCTACCTGAACTAAGATGAACAACGGTATCCTCTACCTCAATATCAAATTTCTGACCGTAACCAGACTGGTAAAGTGTTAACCCTTTGAATCTGAGTGGACTATTTACTTCTATTGTTCTCATTTTTTCCTTTCCCTTGTAACGTGCAATAAGAGTGCTTTTGTAATCCTTTGGATAGTAATAATCCTTAAACCAGATGTACTCCATCTCATAATCCTTTAATTCTACCTCTATCTTATCAACGTTTTCGGGATTGAATGTCCTGAATTTCTTATAGATGCCCATCTCTCCACTCTGTCTTGGTATTAATTTCTTATCCCCGATTTCAAAATCAATATAACCGTCAAACTTTGTTAGAGCAGAAAGCAAAAAGCCAACTATTGATATTCCAAGGAAAAAGTGAAAAAATATAGATAAAAACCTTCTTCGTATACCTCTTACACCCGTTAAGAAGAAACCTTTTTCATCTTCAAGAACCTTTTTATATCTAAATCTTCTTTCTTTCAATACTTCTTCAACATGAGAAGAATCCACGTTTAATGTTATTTCCCTCGCTCCTCTGGGCTTCCCTTTGAAGGAAATAAGTTTTTTTCTCTCTATTAAATACCCTCTAAGTATGCAAAGAAACAGGTTAATATAGAGAACAATTGCTGCAGTGATAAAATACCAGGAATGAAAAATATCAAAGACACCTAAGGGGGCAAGTCTTAAATACATTTTAAGACCAAAGGCTTTCACATACTCATCATGCGCTCCACCCTGGGGGAAGAGTGTTCCGAGTAACATAAAGAAAATAAGAATAAAGAGTACAGTGAGAGTGAGTTTTGTTGATGTTAAGAGCTTGTAGAACTTCCTAAATAATTCCTTCATTGTAACCCCTCCTCTAATAGGTGTGAAGACTGGGTATGTTAAGTAAACGAGTAAGCCAATTCACTCCTAAAAAAGTAAATATCATACAGATAAAACCAAGAATATTAAGAATGGATGCCCTCTTTTCTACCCACCTGGGTGTCACCTTCGCATGAAGATAGAGAACGTAGACCATCCAGGTGATAAGAGACCATGTCTCCTTTGGATCCCATACCCAATAACCACCCCATGCCTCCTGTGCCCAAGCTGCTCCTGAAATGATTCCAAAGGTTAGAAGAGGGAAGCCAAATAAAATGAGATTGTAAGCCATCCTGTGAAAAAGTTTCTTCATTTTTTCATCAAGTCCATACCGTTCACCCCTTTTCCCCAACAGTAGAAAAATTATCTCCACAGAAAAGGCAACAACAAATGCTGCGTATGAAGAAAAGGCAACAACGACATGCCAGACAAACCATTTACTCTGTAAAGCAGGAGGGAGGGGCTTTGGTTCCGGAGAAAGTCCGATAACAGCATACAAAGAGGCAGCAATGGCAATTGCTGTTATGATAATACCTGAAAGCCGAACCTTTCTTCTCCATTCAACGATAAGATAAGCAACAACAACTGAGTAACTAAACCATGAGAGACTTTCGTAAAGTGTTTGAAAAGGTGGATGCTTTGTTTCGATCGTTCTTATAATAATTAGAAACGTATGAAGTATAACGCCAATAAGTAAAAGGGAAGAAGCAACTTTCCCTTTATAAAGAAGCCGTGGAAAAATAAGGTAAACAATGTAAAATATAAAACTAAGAAAATAGATAGAAATAACAGCAATAAAAAGATTCATTTCAAAGTTAATTATATTCATATTTATCCTTTCCCATTTATCTCTTCTTTACCCACCTCTCAAAGGGTTAAGTATTAGCTATCCTTGTAGCGTATATAATTTTTTAAAAATCTGTAAACCTTTTTTAATGCTTTTCCCCTATGACTTATTTTGTTTTTTTGCTCTGTGTTAAGTTCAGCAAGGGTCTTTCCGAGCTCCGGGACAAAGAAGATAGGGTCATATCCAAACCCATAGTTCCCTTTTCCTGAAGTTGTTATTTTTCCATCAAGTATACCTTCAAATTGCTCAACCCTTCCATCAGGAAAAGAAAGGACCATTACACATCTGAATGTAGCTGTTCTTTTTTCCATTGGAAATCCTGAGAGTAGGTTTAAAAGCCTTTTATTGTTTTTTTCATATGTTGCATTTTTTCCTGAAAACCGTGCTGATAAGACACCTGGTTTATTGCCAAGAACGTCAACTTCTAAGCCTGAATCATCAGAAAGTGTGAGTTTTTTGGTCCAGGAAGAAATTATCGTTGCTTTTTTAAGTGCATTCTCATATAGGGACCTTCCGTCCTCTTTTACGATTGGAAGGTCCTCTATATTTTTAAATGTAAGGATCCTTACACTCAATTTTCCGAGCACCTGTTGAATCTCGGATATTTTATCACTATTTCGTGTTCCTAATACAAGGTCAATCAAATTATCAAGGTGTCTTTGAAGTCTCTGCTACAAATGCATCACCAAAATAACGAACAACTTTTGCTTTGTAAATAGCCGCTTCTGTCTCTGTTGCAAAATCTCCAACTCGTACCTTGTAATAAGGTGCAATGTATTCTATATATATAGGCTTATCAAATAACGAGATTGCTCTTGTCTTTCTCCTATTTGCTCCTTCTGCACTGTAAAATGCTCCGATTTGGACCCTGTATACAATAGAAGGAGTTGGAGGTGGTGGAGTTTCAATTACAGTCGTTTCCTCTACAGCTTCTTCAGCTATCTCTTCGTACTCCTCCAGGATTTCAGCCTCCTCTTCCTCCTCAATGATAATTGGTTCCTCTTCCATCAACCCACCTGGAGGTGGTTTCTTACCACAGGAGAAGATAAGAACTAAAGCTAAGCAAAGGATCAGTAGGAATGTAAGTTTTTTCATGAAAACCCTCCTTTCTTTAAGTGTATTTCTCAAGGTTTTTATGGTCACTTAATCTTCTAACAATTTCTTTCACTTCCTGCGATCTCTCCTTCGGAAGAATAAGTGTTGCATCTTCTGTGTGAACAACAACAAGATTTGAAACACCAATAGTTCCTATAACACCTCTCTCTGATACTATTATTGAATCTTTAGTATCCAAAGAAATTACATCGCCTACAACTGTATTACCGTTTTTGTCCTTTCCCAAAAGCCTTTCAAGTGCGCTCCAGGAACCGACATCATCCCAACCAAACGATGCCTTAACAACCGCAACCCTTGATGCCTTTTCCATAATTGCGTAGTCTATCGAAATGGACTCTCCCCTTTCATAAATTTCCCTAAGAACTTTTTTCCTCTTTGATTCATCTTCTATTTTAATATACATTTCCATTTCCCGAGAGAATTCTGGTTGAAAATGGTGGAACTCTTCAATAATCCTCTTAGTCCTCCAGACAAAAATCCCGCTATTCCACAAAAACTTACCCTTTTTAATAAATTCACTTGCCTTTTTCTGGCTCGGTTTCTCCTTAAATTTTTTTACTTCACACACACCATCGCATATTTTCTCACCCATCTCTATATATCCGTACCCTGTTTCTGGTCTTGCTGGAACAATTCCAAAGGTTACCAGATATCCTCTCTTTGAAATATCAACTGCCCTCTTAATGCAATCCAGGAATGCTTCTCTTTCTGTTATATGATGGTCAGCAGGTAAAACGATTATTATTGATTCATTATCTATTTTCGAAAGATTAAATGCCGTGAGACCAATAGCAGGGGCTGTATTTCTGCCTATTGGTTCGAATAGATAATTTTGAGAAGGAATTCTAAGATTTATGCTAAGTAAACTTTTTTTTATATCCTCATTTGTAACTATGAAAATCCTATCCAACGGGACCAGTGGAGAAATCCTCTCTATAGTTGTTTCAACCATTGTCTTGGTATCAATAATATTCAATAGTTGTTTGGGGAGATGCTTTCTGCTCCTTGGCCAGAATCGTTCGCCTTTTCCACCAGCTAAAATAACAGCGTATATCAGATGTTCCTCTGTGTGGTTGTTCATTCTCCTTCCTCGAATGTTTTCCTGCTTTGCTCGACATTCACTGTGTTATTCATCGGTTTCACCTCTTCCCTTAGTTGTAAATGTAAAATTTTTAATCATTCAAAATATGCTTCTTTGAGTTTTGCCTGGATACTTCCAATCATAATCTTACTACGAATCAAAACAGGAATTTTCCATGTATCATCAGTAAGCCAGATTGTTAAACCACCCCTTGAAGCAAATATTTTACCCTCTTCTATGATTGGCTGAATTACTAAACAATCAAATTCACCAGCAGGTGTCTCAACCTTCTCTTTTTTTAAAACCTTTACCTCAAGATTATAATTTTTCCCATCAGTGTGATTATTTATAAAGACAGATTTCCCTACCTCGAGGTCAAGGGTTCTTGCAAAATAGATTGATGCTATAATATCCTTTGCTCCTGGTTCTATCTGAAACTCCCTTCCATCAGAATAGATTACCTTTCCGCTATCCTGCTTAAATTCAACAATCTGGTCATTCTTGTATGACCCCTCACGGATATGTTTTTCAAATCTGATGGAATGAAGATTAAGTGTATCGATATATGAATCATATCTGTCATCTATCTTAAAAATTTTAGAAAAGAAAGAGTTTGTCTTTTCAATCGATACAATATGAAAGCATGGGATACTATCAATCATAGTAATTTCACTGATCTCCATTATTGCAGTTCCAGCCTTTATGGGACCATACTCAACGGAGAAAATAAGTTTTTCTCCTTTATTGAAGGGTCTGAAATTTGCAAGAAGGAAATCTGCAAATAACAAAATTAGAAAAAAAGTCAAAGTAATAAATATTCTCATTCTTTTCATAATTCATTCTCATTCTAACACTTAAACTCCAATATAAACAAAAAAATTCCTTTTGTCAAGCATTTTCTACGGTAACTCTCCCATTCTTTAGCTCTTGAACTCTTTAGCTTTTAGTGTGTCATTGCTAACCTGTGAAATATTGTTTTCCCACTTAGTTTTTATTTCACGAGCAAGCACCTTTTTATTCGAAGGGTTCTCCATATTGATTCAAAAAAAGAATTTCATCGAGTTCCAATCTCTGTCTCGGTTTCTGTTCTGATTTTCGAGATTCATACCCGATTGAAATTAAGGAAACAATATCAATGGATTTTGGAATATGAAGAATCTTTCTTATTACTTTTTTATCAAACCAACCTATCCAGCAAGTACCTAATCCTAACTCTGCTGCTTTCAACAGCAGATGTTCTATTGCGGCTCCCATATCAAGAAAATGATACGGGATGTTTCTCAATCCAGCACCAATCTTATGGACCAATACCGACTTTTTTGCACAGGCGACAATGAAAACAGGAGCTGTTCGAGCCCAGTAGTTTGAAACAATTCCGCCAAGAGATTTTTCGAAAATCATATTCACTTTCTCTCTGTCTGTAACCACAACAAATCGCCACGGCTGAGTATTACACGCAGAAGGAGCAAATCTTGAGGATTCGATAATCATTTTTAATATTTCTTTATCGATCTCTCTTCCTTGATACATTCTTACACTTTTTCTCCTTCTTATAACTTTATCAAGAGTTAAATTTCCCATTTTTCCCTTCCTTGTTTGCTTCTGATATAATTATTCATTATATCTAATTACTTAAGATAATCTTTATAGCATGTTTTTAATCTTAAAATTATCAGCCAATCCTTCCTCTCTTTATCACACTAAGTATATTCTATTTTATTAAAGAATTCAAGCAAAATAAAACAAAGAAAATTAACAGGGATTAAAAGAGAATATAAGAGATAAAAAGAAAATTGAAAAATAAAAATTCAACAATTAATCTTTATATAATCAAAATTAATTGTCTTACGAAAAATTTAAAACATCGCTTTTTCTGAGATAGATACAAGTTTATAAAAAACAAACAACTTATAAAATAGTTTTTAATGCTTTTCATTCAAAAAAGTTTTTAAAAATGCAGAAAACACTTGACAAATATTGAATAAAACTATATACTTAAACAAATCTCGAAGAAAGGAGGTAAACCATGCCGGCAAAAAAGAAAGGCGGCACAAAGAAGAAGGCCGCTAAAACGAGAAAAAAGAAGGCAACAAAGAAAAAGACAACAAAGAAAAAGACAGTAAAGAAAAAGACAACAAAGAAAAAGACAACAAAGAAAAAAACT
>SOIS01000110.1 GCA_004375965.1 Candidatus Cloacimonadota bacterium
GAGCTATGGATTTTGAGGTCCATTGAGGAAGAATAACAAGGGATGGGAAGAAGACATATTCGTGAATATGAGGTGGGGGCAGAGCAGTCTCTTCTGATTGGTATGAGGAATGCAATATGTTTTTTACCAAGCTCAATTAATACCGTTGCACAAACACATATAGTTCTCTTTTTTTCTGCTTTGATACCATCAGACAAGATTTCGTTGGGTTCTGGGATTCTAAAGATAGAATCAATGATGGTTTGCATTTCAAATATCGCAGGGATACGCATTGAGCGAAATTGGTTATAGTTTCTTAAAGAACTCGGATTAAGAACGGCCACCCACTCCTTTTCTTCCTGAGAGCCGATAACTTATGCCCAAGTTCTCGCTCCTTTTCTGTTTCGACCTGCTTCTTGTTCTTGCGTACGGTCTCCTCTTAGACCAGTCTGTTTACTTCAAATGGTCTCTGGCCAGCAATCATCTCGTTCGATTCTCTTGATTTTTCCACCTAATTATGATTGCTTATGGGTTATGATTCGGAATGAGATGGCCGAGGATAAGCATGAAAAAGGTGAAGAATGTTTAACCCTAGATTTAAGTACACAAATAATATAGTCCGGTTACTTACTAAAATATCTGCTGCAAGAGAAGTAATTCTGAGCTCACCTTTGATTCCCAGATGGGAAGTTTCTTTAAGACGGGAAGCAATAATTCACAGTGCCCATTCATCTACTAGCATTGAGGGAAACAGATTGTCCTTGGAACAAGTAACCGCCTTAGCACAGGGAAGAGAAGTAATGGCTCTACGAAAGGATAAACAGGAGGTCTTGAACTACCTGAATGTACTGGAAAATATCGGGAAATTGATACAGGGTGGCTCCACACTTGAGCAAGATATCTTAAATATCCACCGTATGTTGACAAAAGATACCTTAGATAATCCAGACGAATGTGGATTTTATCGTAATCGCTATGTTGTAATTGCAAATAGACTTACCGGAGAGGTCTTTTTCAGACCACCAGAAAATGAGGATGTGCCAGGATTAATGAAAGATCTCGTTGAATGGACAAACTCGGGGCAAGCGAAAGAACTTGATCCCATTATTGAAGCCGGAATTTTTCACTACGAATTTGTCAGAATCCACCCCTTCGTTGACGGGAATGGAAGGGCTGCAAGGGTTTTGGCAACTTTGATTCTTTATCAGCGAGACTTTGACACCAAACAGTTTTTTTGCCTTGATGATTACTATGATTCTGATAGACCGGCATACTACAGGGCATTACAAAGTGTTGATCAGGAGACATTGGATCTGACCAACTGGCTGAAATATTTTATTGAAGGGGTGAATGTAAGTATCGAGGCAGTTAAGGAAAGAGTGGCAAGACTAAGCAGTGAAAGATTGAGAAAAGCCGAAACAGGGCAGATTGCTTTAACTGAAAGGCAGATGAGGATCGTGGAATTCTTAAATCAAAATGTGAGAATAACGAATCAGAATGTAAGAGAGATGTTCAAGATTTCGGACCGTTCCGCATTAAAAGAAATCAGAAAATTGGTGGATTTAGAAGTAATCAAGTCAGAAGGCAAGGGAAGGAGTCTATGTTACGTCTTAGCGTAATTTCCTTTATAGGGGGGTTCGGGATTAGGTTCGGGATTAGGTTCGGGATTAGGGTATGAAACTGATTTACCTTGATCCACCATTTGCAACCATCATAACCCTACCGTATCCCGGTTATTGGTCCTGCTATATGCTCAAGACAGTCCAATTTCATATCAAGATCGGAACAATATGAGCTGTAATCTCCTGAGGTTGCAAAAGAGATTGGGGCTAAAGCGCCGCTAGCCATAGCGTATCTCAACTTAGGTCTGCTGCACAGGGCAAAGGGCAGAACCGACAAGGCTGGGAATTCATTTCCATGTCAATTGAGTTGTTTGAAGAATGCGAGGCTAAAACATACCTGAAACAGGCAAAAGAGGCCCTGGCGTCTCCAACATGATGACCTTGCTACAATTCAGACGGCAAGACATTGGAGACTTGACAGGCTATATTAAAAAGGCTATTATGGCTATAATCAATTAGACAATAAAAAAGAAAGAAACCGACCAAGGAGAATCAAAATGATTCAGGTTAACATATCCGAGATTAAGAATCGGCTTAGTTATTATCTCCGGCTGGTGCGCGGAGGGGAACAGGTTGAAATCCTTGACAGGAAGACTCCTTTAGCCCGAATGATTCATGTTTCACAGGCAGAAACTGAGAACGATGAAACGCCTTGGATCAAAGAGATGGAGCGGCTTGGCATTGTTACGCCGCCACAAAAAAAAGGATTTCCTCCAGAACTACTGACCAAAGAAAAGCTGGTTTTAACGCAAGGAAAGGTCAAACATGGTGTCGTTCAAGCCTTATTAGAAGAAAGGAATACCGGGAGATGAAGTTTTGGGATTCATCGGCCATAGTTCCCTTAGTGGTGGCTGAAGAAGAAACTGAGTATTGCCTGAAGACTCTATCTGATGATCAAGAGATGCTCATCTGGTGTTTAAGTAGGGTGGAGGTTATCAGTGCGCTGTGCCGGCGAGTTAGTGATGGGACACTTGGTGAAGCTGATTTTAGGAAGATTAAAAAGCACTTGAATGATCTTATTGAACATGCGTATGAGGTCAAGGCTATTGAAAGGGTAAGAGATAGGGCATTGAGGTTACTTGAGGTTCATCCGCTGCATGCAGCTGATGCCTGCCAACTCGCCTCTGCTCTGGTCGCTACTCAGGAAGATCCTAACCGACTAGCAATGGTC
>SOIS01000009.1 GCA_004375965.1 Candidatus Cloacimonadota bacterium
AAGATAGAAACGGTTTCTTTCTGTCTCTCTTCATTTTCAAACTCTTTTTCTCCGTGAATGTAAATTCTATCCTTGCCTTCTGCCTTGTCTGAATCTCTCAATATTGCAATAAACCTATCCATATTATCCTTGAATTCATCTTTTGTAATAAAAATGTCTGGGTTAATTGCACCCAAAAAATGGCATACACCTGCTGCTTGTTTATTTGAATAGATTATAGATCCAAAGCAGCCACTCGAAAGAACACCGCTCAATATGTCAACCATTACAGAAAGTCCATATCCCTTATGACTTCCCATCTCTTCTGTTGCTCCACCCAATGGAAGGAGTCCTCCACCTTTTCTGTTGAGCATATTATCAAGCACTTTAGAAACATCTGTTGTTGGAAGACCTTTCTCATCTGTTGCCCATGTTTCTGGAATGGGTTTGTTCATCCTGTTATAGACTTCCAGTTTTCCTCTTGGAACGGTACTTGTAGCCATATCGAGAATGAATGGTTTTTCAGTCTTTGTTGGAGCAGCAATACTCAGAGGATTTGTTCCTATAACTGCTTGCTTTCCAAAGGTCGGCAGAACAAGCGGGGCGGAATTTGTAAGCGAGATACCGATAAAATCTTCCTTAAGAGCCATCATTGAGTAGTATGCTGCGATGCCATAATGGTTAGAATCCTTCACTGAAGCAAAGCATAATCCGCTATTCTTTGTTTTATCAATCACCATATTCATTACCTTATAACCCGCAACCTGACCAAGTCCATTTCCAGCAGATACAAGGAGGCTCACTGGTGTTTCCTTTATTACATTGATTTCTGTTTTTGGATTCATTTTATTGTCCTTAATGTAGCCCACATATCTTTTTAACCGTGCAACACCGTGTGAATTGATACCTCTCCTGTTTGCAGCAATTAGCACATCCGCAGTTATTTTTGCATCTTCTTCTGGTACTCCGAGGGCAGTGAAAACATCCTCTGTGAATTTCCTTATTACATCTATTTTTACATCAGAAAAATCTGCCATTTCTACCTCCTCGTATATTTTTTAGGTATAATTATGCATTATACCTGATTATTCACCCTGTGAAATACGATTATACTTAAAACATTTATCTTTTTCACTGGGCAAGATAGATTTATTAGGTTACATAGATTATGAAAACTACTACCGCTCAGAAGTTCTCTGAATTGTTCTCTATATTTCATCTGTGTAATCTGCCTTCAATCTGTGTAATCGCAGTTATTTTAATAAGGAACCCCATCCTTCATTACTGTTTCTACCATGCTTTTTATGAATGGGGGAATATATCCCTTTTCTTTTAGTAATTCCCTTAATCTCAGCACAATCTCTGGGGTGTCTATATCCATTGGACAGTACTTTACACACCTACCACACAGTGTGCAGGTGAAGGCCATTGGTGCTGCCTTTTTAAGCCCGCCTGAAATATAGGCTGTCCAGGGAATACCAATTCCTCCCATATATTTATATCCCCAGTATCCTGTAGTTATAGGATAAATAGCGCATTCATACATACAGGCGCCGCATCTCACGCATCTTAGTATCGGTGCAATGTCTGGGTCTTTTGCCACCTCACTCCTGCCATTGTCGTAGAGTATCACATGAAATTCCCTCGGACCGTGAGCGCCATAGACAATCGTTTTCTCTATATCACCTGTCTTGCTTGGTCCAGAGACAATGGATACATAAGTCATTGCAAGATAACCTGCATATCGTGAGACAACTTCAAGCAGTCTGAATCCATCTGAAAGTGTAGGCAGTATTTTTTCTATACCTGCAAAGACTATATGGATATCGGGTGCGTTTGTAGCAAAGCGGATGTTACCCTCATTTTCAAAAAGAAAGACCGAACCTGTGTCCGCTGTTATTGCATTTGCACCACTAATGCCTATATCTGCCTCCATAAACTTATCTCTTAAAAACTCCCGTGCAAACGCTGTCAGTTTTTCTGGATCAGGCGGTAGGGTCTTATTCGCTATTTTTGAAAAGAGTTCTGCCACTTTTTCTTTTGGTATATTTACTGCTGGAGCAAGAATATGCATCGGTCTTGATTTAAGACTTTGTACAATGAATTCTCCGAGGTCGGTTTCATAAACCGTATTTCCCCATTTCTCGAGATTTTCGTTCATATCAATCTCTTCTGAAGTGATAGATTTTCCTTTCACAATGGTCTTTCCTGTTCCAGTAAGCTTCTTCAGTACCTTTAACGCCTCTTTCTCATCCTTTGCAAAGTGAAAATTGCCATGCATCGTTTTGACCATCTTCTCTGTCTTATCTATAAAGTCATCAAGATGTTTTATGACGAAATCCTTTGTTTCCTGTAACTTTTTCTTTTCTTCTTCTACATAAGGAAAAGCTTGTAGAGCACTATCCCTTGCTACCCTGAATGCATCAACCGCTCTTCTCAAAGCAGTTCTTGTGAATCGGTCTCTTCTCGTTTTGTATATTAACTTCATGTAGTCTTTGAATTCTTGTTCCATAATCTACTCCATAGATTTCAATAGAACTTCAATAATATCCAACACTTCTATGTTTTCAAAGGTTTCACTTCCCTCGTAGAGGTTCTGATAACAGAAGGGACAGCTCGAAACGACTACTTCTGCACCTGCAGGTATAAATTGTCTTTCTATCTTTTCCTTCGAAACTTCCACTGAGAGCAATGGTAAATATGCCCTAACCAGTCCCCCTCCTCCACAGCAAGAGGAAAACTCACGTGTAAACTCGATTTCCTTGAATGTAACCCCGGGGATTGTAGTTATGATTTCGCGAGGTTCTTCGTAAACGCCATCTCCTTTCCTACCTATATAACAGGGGTCATGGTAGCAAACAACTGCTTTTATTGGCTTTTCTAATTTTAACTTTCCCTCCTTCAGGAGATTATGGATAAATTGGGAGAGGTGCAGTACTTTATAATTCCTCTTTTTCTTCCCTGTTAGTTTAGGGAGCTCAGTCTTAATTGTTGTGTAGCAGTGTGCACAGGGGGTGACGACTACATTGATACCACTTTTTTTGATTTCTTCTTCCACCCTCCTTGCTTGCTTTTTTGCTTCACGAGTAGCCCCTGCAAGTAAGACTGGAGCACCGCAGCAAACTTCAAGACCGAGCGGGACATACTTTACATCTGCTAAGGTAAGAAACTTTTTTAGATTCTCATACAGTTGTTTATCCGAACGTGTAGTGCATCCGAAAAAAATTCCTAATTTTTCTATTTCATTCTCCTTGCTATCTCTTTTGCAAATTCCGAGGTTTTTATTGGTTCAACATTTTCCATCTGTCGTGCAAGGTCGTATGTCACCTTTTTATCGAGAATGGTTTTTTCAAGCGCACTCTTTATCAATTCTGCCGCCTCATTCCATCCTAAATATTCCAGCATCATAACACCTGACAGGGTGAGTGAGCCTGGATTTACCTTATCCATTCCCCTGTATTTTGGTGCCGTGCCATGGGTTGCTTCAAAGAGTGCAATATAGTCACCAATATTACCGCCTGGAGCCATACCCAGTCCACCAACCTGTGCTGCACATGCATCTGAAAGGTAATCACCATTAAGATTGGGAAGAGCAATTACAGCATATTCGCTTGGACGGGTGAGCACCTGCTGGAACATCTGGTCTGCAATTCTATCCTTTATCACAATCCTACCCCCCGGGTTCCCTGCTTCCTTTCCCCCTCTTAAGTCTTTGAATGCACCTGGTTTCGTCAGAGGTGTGACACCATCATCTGCCTTCACCTGGTCCCAGAGTTCATCTTCTGTTATTACATAATCCCTGAACTCTTCTACTGCAAGTTCAAAGCCCCAGTCCTTGAATGCTCCTTCTGTGAACTTCATAATGTTTCCTTTGTGAACCAGGGTCACACTATTTCTTTTTTTGTCAATTGCATACTGAATAGCTTTTTTAACGAGCCGTTTTGTTCCTGTAATACTGATGGGTTTAATGCCGACACCAGAGTCCTCCTTGATACTTGTTCCCATTTCCTTGTTCAGGAAATCAATCACTTTTTTAACATCTCCGGTTCCCTGCTGCCATTCGATGCCAGCATAGACATCCTCTGTATTTTCTCGGAATATTACAACATCGAGGGCTTCTGGATTTTTGACAGGGGATGGAACACCTTTATAATGCCTGCAGGGTCTTACACAGGCATACAGATTGAGTTTCTGCCTCATTGTAACATTTAAGCTTCTGTAACCTCCCGCAACAGGTGTTGTAAGCGGCCCCTTAATGGCAACGATATGGTCACTAATTGCATTAAATGTTTCCTCAGGAAGGACAGAACCCTTCAGTTTGAATGCCTTTTCGCCAGCGAATATCTCCTTCCACTCAATTTGCTTTTTTCCATTGTATGCAATGCGAACCGCTTCATTCCAGACAATCATAGCGGCATTCATTATATCGGGACCGATGCCATCACCCTCAATAAAGGGGATAATAGGGTTGTCAGGAACCTTCAAATTTCCATTTTCTACTGTTATTTTCTCTCCCATGTTTACTCCTTTATTCTTTCTTCAACAGGTGGAGCATATTCTTCACTAATCATCTACAACAGGTAAGGTATCTTGCCTTACCTTGTTTGATTGTGAGGCTTGAAACCTCACCTGTTGAGCTAAAGCTGGAAATCTCCGTATTTCTTTATATGTTCCTCTATGCCACCGTCCTCAATAATTTTTAGCATAAACGGTGGAATTTGTGATGCTGTTAGTTCCTCATTTTTTGTTAGATTTTTGATTTTTCCTGTATTGAGGTTTATCTCAAGCTCATCTCCTTCATCTATTCTGACGGTATCAACCTCGAGCACAGGTAAACCAACATTTATTGCATTTCTATAGAATATCCGTGCAAATGATTTTGCCAGAATACAAGTAACACCGGAGATTTTGATAATCCTTGGTGCGTGTTCTCGTGATGAACCCAGACCAAAATTTTTCCCACCTGCAATTATATCACCAGGTTTTACCTTCTTTGCAAAATCGGGATCTGCATCTTCAAGAACATGTTTTGCGAGTTCAGGAAGATTGGTCCTTAGATGGAATAATCTTCCAGGGGCGATGTGGTCCGTGGAAATGTCATCGCCGAATTTCCAGACCTTGCCTTTCAGGATCATCATTCCTCCTTTATCTCAAACCACTCTTATTTACCCTTTGCGACAAACTCTTTAACCCACTGGGTTGTTACAGACTTTGGTCTTTCAATCGCTTCACCCATAGCACGGCTAATTATTAGTTGTGAGCACATACCCATTGACCTTGATACTCCAAATAGGACTGTATAGTATTCAAACTCTGTTAAACCGAAATGGTAAAGCAGACAACCAGAGGCAGCATCAACATTGGGCCATGGATCTTTTGCCTTACCATGTTCCTTTAGAACATCCGGTATCACTTTAAAGACCTTGGCAACAATCTGATAAAGAGTATCGTCTGGACATACCTGGGAGCCAAACTCAAGGAATGCTGCATATCTGGGATCAGTTACCCGTAAAACTGCATGACCATACCCAGGGATGACCTGTCCAGCATTTAAGGTTTCCCATGCGAAATCGCGTAATTCATCATCGGTCGGAACACCGTCAAATTTATCTTTAACCATCATTACCCATCTCAAACACATCTGGTTTGCTAACCCATGCAATGGTCCAGCCAATCCGTTGAGTCCTGCTGAGACCGCATAATAAGTATCAGAAAGTGCAGAACCAACGCAATGGCAGGTATGGGCGCTTACATTACCGCCTTCATGGTCTGAATGCAAAACCATGTACAGACGCATCAAATTTTTAAAGTCACCAGTAGGATCAGGTATACCGAGCATACGTGCAAAGTTACCTGCCCAGTCAAGGGTTGGGTCTGAGGAAATACGATCGCCTCCATGGAATTTTATTCGGTATATTCCTGCGGCTACTGCCGGTAATTTGGCAAGAAGATTCAAGCAGTCTTCAACTGTTGATTGCCAGTAATCTTCCTTTCTCATTCCTTTTGTATACTCTTTTCTGAATACCGATTCTTTTTCCATTGCCAGTATTGCCTGGCTCAACATTGCCATTGGATGGGAGTCCTTTGGCATTGCATTGAGAACATCCCAGATATAACTGGGAGCCTGGGAACGGCTTTTAAAATCTTTTTTGAGATCGTCGAGGATTGAAGCATCTGGCAGTTCACCGGTAACGAGAAGATAAAAAACTTCCTCAGGTAATCTGTTCTTTAATTCCCCAATAGGGGTACCACGGATTATAAGACCCTTATCCGGGGGAACTACAGAAGTATCACAGACAAGAGCCTTAACGCCTCTCATACCACCATATGCCTGTTTCACTGTAACTTCTGATATTACCTTATCCGCATTCTTTTTTATGAATGCCTTAATATCACTCCGCCATTCAGGAACTTTTTCCAATAGTTTTTCTTTAAGCTTCAGCATTTTGCAGCTCCTTTCGGTTTTAGGTTAAGACTATAATAACAGTATATCTCACATGGCGAAACATATTTTTCACCTATGTGAGCACTTCTCTTGGATCACTTATTTCTCCCCTAATTGCTGAGTATGCAGCTGTGGCAGGGGAGGAGAGATATATAAAACCTTCTGGATTTCCCATCCTGCCTTTGAAGTTTCTATTCTGTGTGGATAAGACCACTTCTCCATCACCGAGCGCTCCTTCATGCACCCCAACACAGGGACCGCATCCAGGTGCAAGTACATTTGCTCCAGCCTCAACGAATGTTTCTATAAAGCCCTCTTTCAGTGCATTCAGATAGACCTCTCGTGAAGCAGGGACAACAATCAACCGAACCCTGGGATGTCTTTTTTTCCCTTTAAGTATGGAAGCTGCTACGCTTAAATCTTCCAATCTCCCATTGGTGCATGTTCCGATGTAAACCTGGTTAATCTTTATCCCCTTTGCCTCTGAGATAGGTTTTGTATTATCAACCTTATGTGGTAAAGAAACAAGTGGTTCTATCTTTGATGCATCTATATTAAAAACTTTTTCATAGTTAGCGTCATCATCTGCGTGGATTTCTCTGTATTTATCACCTCTACCTCTTGATTCGAGATATGCCTTTGTTACATCATCCGTAGGTATAAGCCCTGCTTTGGCACCTGCTTCTACTGACATATTGGAGAAGACAAATCTTGATTCCATACTACAGTTACTAACAGTATCTCCAGTAAACTCCATTGCTTTATATGTAGCACCATCAGCACCGATCATTCCAATAATATAGAGGATAATATCCTTTGAATAGACACCTTTTTTGGGTTCTCCATTGATGATAAACTTAAAAGTGGGTGGAACACGCAGCCAGACTTTACCGAGTGCAAAAGCAAGTGCTACATCTGTTGAGCCCATGCCTGTTGCAAAAGCACCGAGTGCCCCTGCTGTGCAAGTGTGTGAATCTGCACCAACAACAATTTCACCTGGGTTTACAAACGTTTCTACGAGCCTCTGGTGGCATACGCCTTCACCAATTTCAGAGAGATAAGCACCGGTCTTCTCTGCAAATTTTCTCAGAATTATGTGTGCGTTGGATAATTCCTTTCTTGGGCTTGGTGATGCATGGTCAAGGAAGAGAATTGTTCTCTCAGGATTCACAACACTTTCCATATCCATCTTTTGAAGTTCCTGAACAGACAAAGGACCTGTGCCGTCCTGAACCATACTAACATCGACTTTCGCAACCACAATATCCCCGGGTTTTACATCTTTGCCACAGTGTTCAGCAATAATTTTTTCTGCGATAGTCTTACCCATTTTTCCTCTCCTCTGTGCTCTTAATCCTATTTGTTAAATTTTTCACTAAATCAAATCATAACAAAAAAAATATCAATTGTCAATAAAAAATTAATAGTTTTTTGCCACTCCGTTAACTTTTTTTATTTTTAGTGTTCAGTAGTAGCAGATTTCAGCCTGCGAATGAATAGTAGGGGCAGCTCTATGTGTCTACCATCTACCGAATCTTTTAACCTGCGAAAGTTTGTCATTTTAAAAAACATAGATATCTGAATCCTATCTTTGTGCCTGCTTAGATAAATTTAATTTTGAATAGGTTCTTCCAACAATGAAAGCGAAGAGTATAAGAAAATAGAACTTTACGAACCAGGTAATAAAATTACCGATAAAAATTAGAGGAATTCTGAAATAAACAAACAGAAGAGTAAGAAAATATGCAGCAATTGTTAAAAACAAGTAACAAGGAAAGGTTTTTATAATAACTCGAGTAATCCAGACAGGGTTCACAAAATATTCTATATCATCCGGTGCAACACTAAATAAAAAATATACAGCGGGAAGGAATATTGAAAAAAACACAAAGAAGCCATACCTCGGTAGATGAGTAAAGAATAAAATTAGAGATAAATTCTTATTGGATACAATAACGACAATGAAATATACGAGAGATGTTAAAAATAGTCCGTAAAAAATACTTATTAATATTGGGATTAGATTTTTTAATAGTTCACCAAAATGTAGTGATGGTGTTTCCCAAAAAGGAAGAGTCTTTGAACCTGAATAAGATGACCTTACGATTTGTAATGAGTAGTTAAAACATAGACAGAGTGCACCAATTTTGATTATAAGTCCAGGAATAGAACCGTAGGGACCAATAAAACCACCCAATTTTTGTAAAAATTCACCTAAAAATATTATAAATGTTCCACCCAAAAGAGCACCTAAACCACCTTCTCTAAAGGGAAACAAAATATAGTTAACTAACTTATTCAAGGCTCATCTCTTTTATGTGTTAAAATTGCTTTATCTCTTTCAAAAAAGTTTTATAATTTTCCAATGCTTTGTTTTTATTCATTTAATTCAATTTTCTCTAAAATTTCTCCGCTTATAATTATTTTCCTATATAAGAAAACTGTTTCTATGAGGAAAATAAATT
>SOIS01000106.1 GCA_004375965.1 Candidatus Cloacimonadota bacterium
TTCTGTACTTCATTAAGTCTTTGGTGCTGTGCCTCTAATGTTTCAAAGAGGATCTCAGGTGCATCAATAACCTGAGTTTCATATATCTTTTTGATTCGTTCTATCTTCGCGAGATTTTCAGGAACTCGTATCATAAACTGTTTATTGTAGTCATCTACACTGTAATCTTTGTTCAGGACCTCTTTGAAGAGCACTTTTAGATCTTCATACTTTGGAATACGTCCTGTTGGTGTATCAATAGCTTCTACATCATTATGAACGCGTAACTCTGTCCATTTGTACCATATCTTTTTATCTGTCTTTTCATTCAAAAAATTACCAGCTTTATCTTTTAAGAAATAATTGACTGAGAAGATAAGAGGTACTTTCTTAAGATCCCTGGCAAAATCAAGATTAACCTGGATATATTTGCTTATTGGTATAGATAGAAAATCGAGGTTCGACATAAGATTGAATTTTCTTACACCTTCTTGCCCTAATGTTGCTGCAGTAGTTTCAGACTCCAGAGAAGCACCTTTAGTGATTATGCCATGTGTCCAGTCAAATGACTCTTCAATCGGAACCCATGTATCTGAATCCCTGCCTCCATAAACCATACCACCAACCTCAACACCTTCCGGATCATGGAGTGTAGGATCCAGATTGCTGAAGTTTTCAAGAGCAATAGTAAAACGTGCATTCCGATGAGAAACCGTGATTTCTTTACTTTCTTTATCCTTTTTACCTGTATACCATTCTCCTGAATAATTATTACCCTTTGGTGGCACCTCACCATCTTTACCTATCCAGTGCACACCTTTTTCGGGGGTCATCAATATATTTGAGAATATTATCTCTGTTGGGGTATGTAAAGCATTCCATATAATGGGATCATCCTTTGAATTAATGCCCATTATAATACCGAACACTCCTTTTTCCACATTTACTGCACGAACCTTACCCTCTTTCTTTCGGAGATACGCAATATCATCTCCCACAATTGTCTCGTTATCAAGCATAGCAGTAGATGTTTTTCCGCATAGCGAAGGAAATGCTCCGGTGAAATAAGTAACACGATTATCTGGACCATGCACGCCCATAACCAACATATGTTCGGTTAACCATCCTTCTTTTGAGCCTCGATTTATTGCCAGACGCATAGATAACTTTTTGAGTCCGATTGTGTTACCACCATATTGCGTGTTCGCACTATAGACAATATCATTCTCAAGGTCAATATAGATACGCCGCTCATCCAGGTTCTTGCTCGTATGTCTTTCATCAAGTTCACCTGCAGAGTGAACAATCTTGAAGAATCGTGCATTCGGACCCTGTCTTACAAACTCCTCAAAACCTTGACGATAGAGTATGTCCTCACTATGAGCAACATAAGCAGAATCAGTAAGTTGAACAACTGGTTGTGAGAATGTAGAATTTGTCGGACCAAGACTGAAAAAGCGTACATATAATTCTTTACCTTTCATTATGTCTTTCATAATGCCGTGAATCCCCTTGAGGCATTCGTCTCTGTCACCAGTCTTTATTGCTGAGTCAAGTTTGACTCCTTTTGGAATTAGAATTAAAGTGTGAGCTTTATCCCTTGCCTGGTCATAGTAGTTGTCAAAATGTATAGTATGACCACGAGTTGCCAGTTCAATTTCTTCACTATTTCTTATGGCTGTATCCCTTATATATTTAATATCCTCAGGTTCATCTGTGCATATAAAAACCTCATCCGGATTGCAATGCTCAACATATTTTGCAATAAATTTATGTAGCTCAGGATTGTTTATTTTCATCAGTTTAATGTAACCTTCATCACCTAATTTTTGTTTTAGATAATTATCCATCTCATTAACCTCCTCAATCTTTCAAGATGTTAGAAAAGCAAAAAAATCGTATTCAATAATGCAGCAGATTATGTTTTTAACACCGGTATTATATTTATTTTCATGAAAAATGCAAGAAAAAAGTGTGTTTTTGGTTTTGTAACAAGTTGAATAGTGAGTTTATTTCCTTAAAATTGTGAATAAGATGAAGATATTGTGAATCTTACCCATGCCTATATTTCAGGTTTAAGTCCTGATTTCTTTATTATTTCCTTTGCTATTTTTGGTATTTTCTTTTTAATCTCAGGCGAACATTCTTCAGCGAAAGTATAAATATCCTCAACTTCAATTGTAAAAATATCAATCTTTCTCGGTATCGGAATTCCTGTCTTTTTTGCAAATTCAATAACTGATGGGAAATTTAATTGGTGTGGTGAAGAAAGATGGACACTATTCTTAAAATCTAAGACATCATATTTATTTAATGTTCCGGTTTCAGCCATTCCTGTTTTTATCACATCAATTAGAATTAGACGATTATAACCTGAGATTATATCAAGAATTTCAATTCCAGAGCTTGCAACCTTAGAAAAGTCAACATTATTAATAGGCGAAAGAATTTCCTCTATCTTATCTACAACTCTTAAACCAATCGAATCGTCTGATAGAATGGGATTCCCCAGACCTAATATAAGTGTTTCAGCTAACTCTTTCTCACTCAATTAACAGTAATACCTCATTAAAATCAAAGAATTTTTCTCCTTAAGGGGTCCAGGGTTCAAGGATAATATAAGTCATTAGTCTATAGTCTTTAGTCGTTAGTCAATGTTACACCAATACTTAAGAACCCAAGACCTAAAATTTACCACTTAATCCCTGCTTTTCTAATAAATTTTCTTCTAATTCTTAATCCTAAATTAAACTCCGAACTCAGCACTCTGAACTAAACACCTTCGAGCCCTCGAACCCTTGAAACCTTCTTATATTAATCTCTTATTATAGTTCTAACAATCTCTCCTGTGCAATCATGTATTGTTACTTTAAGAGGAGTCTGTCCCGGTAATGAGTGAGAAGCACACGCTAAACAAGGATCATATGCTCGAAAAGCCATCTCCACCATATTAAGTAATCCATCGGACACCTTTCCATTCTTAATCAGTCCCTGTGCTGCTTTTTTAACTGACATTGCTATAGCTGCTGAATTATTAACAGTTGCGACTATAAGATTTACTTTTTGTATAATCCCTCTTTCATCAGTCTTATAATGATGGTAAAGTGTTCCCCTGGGTGCTTCTACAACTCCAATCCCCTCATCAGGTATTTCAGTAGGTATATTTCTGATATGCTTATCCATTATTTCATCATCCTCTGCTAACTCAAGCAGTCTCTCAACAGAGTACATTTGTTCTACTAACCTTGCCCAATGATAAGCAAGGGTATTATGTGCAGGTTTACCACCAAGCACGTCATACATCTTCTCATATGCTTCTTGTGCAAGAGGAGTAGCCATTCCGTCTGATGCATTTAAACGGGCAAGTGGTGCAACTCTATAAACACCACTATCGATCCCATCTGTGAAACCTTTCCAGCCAACATTTTTTAAGTACGGAAATTTAACATAACTCCACTCCTCAACATGCTCTTCTATGTGGTCAAGGTAGTCCCTACTTTTGAATTTAGCAAACTCTTTTCCTTCAGGATTAACTACCCTTATCATTCCATCATAGAAATTTACTTTATTATTATCATCCACCAAGCCCATATAATAGGTTTTGTGTTTATATATATCCCCAACAATAATATCCACATATTCTTTATTACCAAGCACGATATCATCAAAGAGTTTTAAACTAAATTTAGAAAATTCAATTGCATCTTTTGCGGTCTTGATAAATTCTTCCCTGTCTTCTTTACTCACACCTTTTGAAACACCTCCAGGTAATCCACAGACAGGGTGAATGACCCTTCCTCCTAATTTTGTAATAATGTCACGTGTTCTTTTTCTGATGTTTATTACCTTTTTACCTGTTTCTACTCCAACCTTTTGGATTACACCAAGTATATTCCTAACTGATGGGTCAGCATCTGGACCCATAACGAAATCAGGACCACCCAAGAAATAAAAGTGAAGAGTGTGGTCTTCGAACATAAAAGCAGAATATATTAATTCACGTATTTTCTCACCAGCAGGTGGTACCTCAACATTGAAAAGGTCATCCAGGGTCTTCGCTGAACATATATGGTGTGCTGTCGGGCATACTCCGCATATTTTAGGAGTAATTCTTGGCATCTCTTCTGCCCTGCGTCCCTCTGAAAACTTTTCAAAACCTCTTAATTCCGGAATCTGAAGATAAGCATTGGCAACATTCCCTTTATCATCAAGAAATATTTCTATCTTACCATGTCCTTCTAACCTTGTAATTGGATCAATCGTTATTCTTCTAGTCATTTTTCCTCCATCCTTTTCCGTCTTAGAATTGAAGATGGTAAACTATACATATAAAAAAGGCCTGCAGGGTCAACAAGTTTATCCATTAACTTACTCAAATCCTCTTCAGATAAATTTTCTTCATTTTCAAGAGCAAAAATCGACGCGATACCCGCCATGGTTCTTAGGCCAAAATCCTTGACCCCATCTAAAGGACCAAAGCACCCCCTACATGGCATATTTACATTTATACAACGCTGTCCACAACCGGAACGTGTGGAGATTCCCATACATATAATACCCTGGGCTAAAAAACATTTCTCCGGGTCAATTTCTATTTGATGAACTCTATTGAATTCCGGGATCTCTAATTTCTCAGGTTTTGATTCGTTTCTGTCACACTCGTCACATAAAGCTATATTGGGTGAAAGGACTGAACCCTTCTCCGGTAAATTTCCCTCGAGTAAAGCGGTGAATGCATTCATTATAATGTCTGGTGGAGGTGCACAACCAGGAATATAATAATCCACTTCCACTGTCTGGTCTAATGTATATACTGTATCAAAGAATTCAGGTAGAGTTAACTCCCCCTCAGGTACTTTTGTCTTTACTTTAGGGAATATCCCCTCCGGATTTTTAGTAGATTCTGTTGTTTTATATACTCTCTCGAAAATTCCCTCTCTATTGGTGAAGTTCGCTAACCCCGGAATACAACCTTCGTGCGCACAACTACCAAATGCGAAAACTAACTGTGATTTCGCCCGTAAGAGTTCTGCCATCTCTTTCTGCTCTTCTGTCCTAACGGCACCATTTATAAAACTAGCTACAATTTCATTATCCTTTAGGTTTTCCACATCTTTCTTTTTAAAATCCAGTGCTACTGGCCACAATACAATATCTACAGCATCCGCAACTTTTAATAAATCCTCTGCAAGGTCAATTACTGCTTCCTCACAACCTCCGCAAGAGGCATTCCAGTAAAAAGCGACTTTTGGTTTTGCCATATCACCTTCCTATTTTATTGGTCCTAATTTTTCTATTGCATCATAGAAACCATTCACTGCATTCTGGAGTTTTGCAACTTCACCAGTATCAATCCACTCAATTCTCACCCTTTCAGGTTCAATATTCAATTGCGATAACATTCTCTTAAGCAATAAAACTCTTCTCAAAGTTTTATAGTTAGCGTCGTGTTTACATTCACCAAGGGGACATGCACATATAAGAACTCCCCAGGCACCGTATTCAAATGCTTGCATTACAAGTTCTGGACCCACCCGACCCGTACACATAGTCACAATAATTTTATCCTCTTCATCTGTGGACAGATTACTCAGCCTTAATCCTGGCTTAACTGACCAATTACAACAGAATGTAGTTATTTTTGCGGAATTAGTTGTAGGATTATCCATTTATAACCCCCAATAAGTTTCTTATTTCTGAAAGCAACTCTTCCTGGGAAACCTTATAACCCTCTTTTAATTTTATTGCTCCAGATGGACAGGCTACGATGCAAACTCCACACCCTTCACACTTAGCTTTATCTATGTGAGATTTCTTTTTACCATCTTCTTCTTCTTTTAATGTAGTAGCTTCTGTTTTACAAACTGCTACACATACGCCGCAGCCGCTACAAACATCTTCATCAACCAACGCTGTTGTGCCTTCGACATCAAAACCAGCGTCAATTAAAGCTTCCCGTGCATCGGTTAATATCTCAGTCACAGAGACATTTGCTGAACAACTATCTTCACATTGTCTACAATAAAAACATTCAAATATCTTCAAAGCAACTTCTTCTGTCGGTTCAATTGCTCCAGTTAGCAAACCGTATATCAATATCAACTTACCACGTGGAGAATCTGATTCCCAATTAGTTACCTTAAATATATGGCAATTCTCATAACAATACCCACACCTTATACAAATGTTTAACTCTGATTCCCAGGATTTTAAATTATTGAAGTCCATTATTCACTCCCAATTTAAAGCTCCTTAATATTTGTTAGCGTTTCAATCTCAAGCATGTATCCAATATCTTCTGGAGTATTGAACTTCTGCTTAAGAACTAATACATTTTCGCTTTCTATTCTCTTATTAACTCAACGCCTCCCAGATAAGATCAAGGAGATTTTTAACTTTCACTTTTCCACCATCTCTATCTGAAGCATTCCTAAGATTTAACTCACAAGTAGGGCATAGAGTGACAAGGGTATCAACTTCAGTGTCAATAGCTTGTTGATATCGTGTTTTGGCCAATTTATCAGAGAGTTCTTTATTTGTGACCAACATTCCTCCACCCCCTCCGCAGCAGAAAGTTTCTTTTCCATGTTTCTCCATCTCAACAAGTTCAACTCCAATCAAATTAAGTATTTCTCTGGGTTCCTCTACCATATCCATACCCCTGCTAACATTGCAAGGGTCATGGTAGGTAACACTGATTCCCAATTTTTTGGGATTATGGGCAGGCAATCTTTTATAGATTTCTTCAATTATATAGGTTGGATTCAGGTCTGGATATGCTTTATTGATAAAGAAAACACAAGTGGTACACATGCAAATAAAATCTTTATAAGGAAACCGCTTACGGAATGTATCCATCTGCTTCTTTAACCTATTTTTATAGCCAAGAACTCCCTGAGGCATACCACAGCATACTTCATCTTCCACTACCAATGGTTTTATATCCAGTTTTTCAAGAATTTCGAGATATCTCTCGGCATCTTCCCTTCTTTCTTTTAATCTGCATCCGAGAAGGACCGGAATTTCACCACTGCGTGCTGGGGTCTTGAGTTCTTTACCGAAAATGTTTCCCGTTTCCTCAATTTTGTTTAGGAGTTCTTCATGTTCTTCATATTTAAAACCATTTTCAACCAAATCAGCCCTTGCTGCTGTGAGTATATCGGGAACACTGATATCAGCAGAACACCGCTCGACACAATCCTTACAAAAAGTGCACTCAAAAATCTTATCCGCAATATACTGAGAAGGCTCAAGTTCCCCGGTGAAAAGCCCATACATTAGGATTATTTTGCCTCTCGCCCCATCTGATTCCCATCCAAGCTCTTTGAATACGGGGCATCCTTCAAAACAGTAAGCACATCTTATACAAATGTTTAACTCTGATTCCCACTTTTTTAAGTGTTTAGCTTTCATATAGTCTCTTAAACTTTCACTTTATATCTTAGTGGTGTTGCTGTTAGCCAATCATCAGGTGCATCCATTAATTTATGTGGATTTAAGATATTATTCGGATCTAGTGCCCTCTTGATTTTACTCATAACTGGCAGGAGATCCTTCCTTGCTTTTTTCCAGGAAGGAGCCTTCGAAAGAGCTATACCATGTTCTCCAGACGTTATTCCCCCAACACTATCAACATAATCATAAACCTCTTCAACTGCTCGTTTAGCAGCTTCCCACTGTTCTTTCCTTGTTGGATCCATCAAAATCTTTGTATGCATAACACCTGAGCCACAGTGTCCGTATGCAGTCATTATTACTCCATTCTTCTTGGCTATCTCGTGGATCTTCCTGGCGCATTCTGCCATTTTTGAATACGGGACTGCCATATCATCTGCAAGTGAAGTACATGCAAATCCTTCTTTGTACCGTGATAATGACGGGAACAGTTTCTTCCTACCGGCATATATCTTCGTACGCTCTTTCGCATCGTAACTCATATCCGTGACTTTACCATTGTGTTTCTCGAAAATCGCTTTCATACCCTGCATTTCGTAATCCACGGCTTCTTTGACCTTACCATCCGCTTCGAAGAGTAGAATTGCCTCAACCTCTGGCAAGCCAAGCTTTGATGCAGTATTTACTGCTTTTATTGCTATATCGTCCATAAGTTCCAGCATTGACGGTTCTGAACCGCTCCCAATTATATCCGCTATTGTATCACCCGCATCTTCGAGCTTTTCGAAAATTGCCATACCGAGACAGCGAAACTTTGGTAGGGGAATAAATTTCATAGTAGCTTCAACGATAATTGCAAGGGTGCCTTCTGAACCAACAATTAACCTGTGTATTTGATACCCTGCCGCCTCGACACGGGTTTTAGCACCGAGATTTACAACATCACCATTTGCAAGAACAGCTTTCATACCCAATACATAGTCTCTAGTTGCGCCATACTTTACCGAGCGTATACCACTTGCATTGTTGCCAATTTCTCCCCCTATTGTTGCAATACGACTCGAGGCTGGTGAAGGCGGATAAACCATTCCATAAGGTTTGAGAGCACGGTTAAGGTCATCATCCACTACCCCTGATTCAACTCGGCAATACATGTCCTCGCACCTTATTTCAAGGATGTGATTCATTCCCTTCATATCAAGCACAATTCCACCATCGATCGGTACAACATGTCCTGACATTCCCGAGCCAGCTCCTCGAGCTACTACAGGAATTAACTCATTATTAGCATACTCCATTACCTTTTGAATCTGCTCAACCGTTTCAGGACGTACAATTATATTTGGTAAACTTTGATGAACAGATGCATCTGCGCTATACACATACAACTCTGCAGGTTCATCTCGAACATTTTCTTTACCAAAAATACCTATTAACGCCTTTTTAATATCCATACTTACCTCCAATCATAGACAACCTAATATAAAAA
>SOIS01000213.1 GCA_004375965.1 Candidatus Cloacimonadota bacterium
TTCATTGGTTTAAAGAATTTTACTGCAGCACTGCAAAACTGCAGAACGGATGAAATGAAAATTATCTGTGAAAATCAGCGTCGAAAATATTTATGGAGGAGGAATGGTGAAACTTGCTGTAACTGGTGGTGCTGGATTTCTTGGGTATCATCTTTGCAGGAATCTTAAGGATAAATTTGATGAGATTATTGCCATTGATATTGCTCCGATTGAACCAAAAGAATATCCTCGTAATACCAGATATTTCAATATAGACATCAGAAATAAAAATGCATTAGAAAATGCGTTTCATGGTGTAGACTGTGTTGTACATAGTGCAGCTGCACTTCCCCTCTGGAAGAAAAAGGACATTTTTGATACGAATGTTGAGGGAACGAGGAATGTACTCCTTTCGGCAGAAAAAAATGGTATAAATAGAGTGGTCTTCGTCTCCTCAACTGCAGTATATGGGTTACCCATAAAACATCCTATTTATGAAGATGACCCACTTGTCGGCGTAGGACCCTATGGGGAGACTAAAATAGTGGCAGAAAAGATATGCGATGAGTTCAGAAAAAGAGGGATGTGTATTCCTGTTGTAAGACCTAAAACATTTATCGGCACAGGGAGGCTTGGTGTTTTCCAAATACTCTATGATTGGGTAAAAAGTGGTAAAAAAATACCAATTATTGGTAATGGGAAAAATCATTATCAATTACTGGAGGTTGATGACCTTGTTGATGCAATCTACCTTACACTGACCTTACCGAATGAAAAAGTCAATGATACATTCAATATTGGCGCTAAAGAGTTCGGCACTGTACTTGAGGATGTTGGTGCAATGTGTGATTTTAGTATCACAGGTTCTCGAGTTATGTCAGTACCTTCCTGGATTGCAAAACCCATACTTACTATCTTCTGGACATTACGGTTATCTCCATTATACAAATGGGTTTACGGGACTGCAGATACCGATTCTTTCGTATCAATTGAAAAGGCAGAAAAAATACTTAACTGGAAACCAAAATATAGCAACAAGGACGCATTGATTCGCTCATACAAGTGGTATTTGGAACATTTTGAAACCCTTGGAGGTTCCGGTATAACCCACAGGGTTGCATGGAAACAGGGAATACTGTCATTAATTAAGAAAGTGATGTAGAATGTCTGATGATTTCCTAATTCCCGTTTCCTAATTCTTCATTGGTAATTATATTGTTGACATTAAATAAAATTTCAATTATAATTTTTCTATGAAGAAACATATGGCAGAAAGTGGTTCTCTACAAATGTTTGAGAGAACAATGGTCTGGTATACAGTGGGGATGTCTCTACTTATTGCTATTGAATCTGGATTCCTTATTCACTTTCCAGGCTGGTTACACTATTTAGGTTTTGTTGCAAGTCTCCTTTTTATTATCGCAGGCATCTTTGAATTCTTTTTTTACCTTTTTACCTCACCATCAAAAAGAGGGTTTATTAGAAGGAACTGGTGGAATTTTATCTTCTTCATACTAATATTTTCAACCTTTAAAAATTTTGAGATTTCCCGTTTTCTTGCACTTGTAAGAGAAATATTCTTTCTTTTGCTGCTTTTTTCAAAAAGACAATTCTTCAGGGATTTCTTTGCACAACCTTTTGTAAAAAACCCCACAAGGTTGCTTGCAGTAAGTTTCCTTACAATTATACTTATGGGAACTATACTTTTAACATTACCTGTCTCTTCAGAAACGCATCAAAGAACGGGTGTAGTTGATGCACTCTTTACAGCAACATCAGCCACCTGTGTAACAGGTCTGATAGTAAAGGATACGGCAAAATATTTTTCAACATTCGGTGAAATAGTTATTCTCCTCCTTATTCAGGCAGGTGGTTTGGGAATAATGACTTTTTCAATCTCTATTGCTTTAGTCTTCGGTGCAAAACTCGGATTGAGAGAAAAGAAAGCTATGGGTGAAATTCTTGAATTCCCCTCCGTTGGTGAGGTTGGAAGGATCATCAAGTTTATTATTCAATTTACTTTTATTGCAGAATTTATTGGTATGACTTTGCTTTTTTTTAGATGGCTTCCTTTCTTCGGCAGTGCAAAGAAAGCATTGTATTTCTCTATATTTCACAGTGTCTCTGCTTTCTGTAATGCAGGATTTTCTCTCTTCTCAAGGAGCTTGAAATGGTTTGTTTCAGACCCTATAATAAATATTGTTATGATACTGCTTATTGTTTTTGGTGGTATAGGTTTTGTAGTAGTGTCTGGTTTATTCAGAAGAGAAAATTTCATCAGGTCATGGAGACTAAATTCACCACAACTAACAGTCCATACAAAACTTGTTCTGATTATGACTGTAACTCTGATTTTTATCGGTTTTATCCTATTTTTTATTTTCGAGTTTGATAATATGTTGATTCATCAGGGAATAGGGGGAAAGTTATTAGCATCGCTTTTCCAATCCATCACATCAAGAACAGCAGGATTCAACACTGTTGATACTTCACAGCTCAAAGATGTAACCCTCTTTATGCTAATTTTTCTTATGTTTATCGGTGCTTCACCTGGTTCGACAGGCGGTGGAATAAAAACATCCACATTTGCTGTTCTTTTTCTCGCTGTTGTATTTATGATAAGAGGTAAAGATGATGTTGAAATATTTAACAGAACCATCCCAAAGAACGTTGTATATAAGGCAGTTACAATTGCCATTGTCGGAGCATCTATCATTTCATTGGGTACTGCTTTACTTCTTATAACACAGAAGGATAGTTTGATGCATCTTCTTTTTGAAGCAACATCTGCCTTCGGGACAGTTGGACTTACAACTGGAGCAACATTTCAACTCAATACAATTGGCAAAATCATAATAATTGTATTAATTTATGTCGGACGTATTGGACCACTTACACTTGCTTATGCTGTTGGAAGATACTCAAAAAGGTTAAAAAGGGAATATCCGAAGGCAAGGGTTATGGTAGGATAGATGAAAAGAATATGAAAAAGAGATAATGAGTCATGAGATAAACAGCATTAATGAAATGTTAAGCTGAATATATAAATAAAAAATCAAATATGAAATCACAGAATAAAAAATTAATAAATAGAATTTCTCTGTGGTTACATAAAGAGGAGAAAATATGAAACAATTTGCAGTTATAGGTCTTGGAAGTTTTGGAAGAAAGGTTGCAGTTACCCTGAGTGAAAAAGGTGCAGAGGTTATTGCCGTTGATAAAGATAGGAGTAAGGTTGAAGATATAAAAGATAAGGTTGTTCATGCAGTAGCACTCGATTCAACCTCCTTAGATGAACTTAAAGGTATTGGCATTACAGATGTCGATACGGTAATTGTTGCCCTCGGTGAGCAGCAAGAGGCAGCAATACTCACAACCGTTCTGTTGAAGAACCTTGGGGTAGGTGAAGTAATTGCACGTGCAATGAATGCCCTTTATGCACAGATTCTTAAGATGGTAGGTGCGGATAAGGTAATTTTAATAGAGGAACAGATGGGTGAGCAGCTTGCCAAGGCACTGGTGGCTCCTCAGATTATTGAGAACATTCCACTGTCAAGTGGGCATCTTCTCGTTGAGATAAAACCACGTAAGGAATTCATAGGAAAGAAATTGAAGGATTTAGACCTGAGAGGTAGATACGGAGTAAATGTAGTTGCAATACAGAAAAAGGTAGAGGAGATAAATGATGAAGGAGAGGTAGTAACCAGGATAAAAGTAGATGACCTACCGGGACCAGATGACAAAATCACTGAGGATGAAACCCTTCTAGTTGTTGGAAGTGAAGAGGAAATTGAAAGGCTTGTAAAGGAGGAATAGGAGTTGAAACAGCAGGTTAGTAGATGGCAGAACATAAAAGGAAGAATACGACATTTCGATTATAGGTTAACAATCAGGGCTAAATTAACATTGATTCTGATATTTATACCACTTGTATTGATGCCTTTTGTTGCTGTATCCCTTCACTATAACAATATGAGCTACAATACGATTCAGGGTATGAGAAGGTTTTCTGAGATTGAGAGGATATGTGAGACAATTTCATTTTTGACCCTCAAGATTGACGGTAATCTTAAAAATTATATTGTCTTAAGTGATTCAACTTACATAACAGAGGCGAAGGCAGATCTTGTTTCATTGAAGGAGTTGGCAAATGATGGTAAGGAATTTGGTTATCCTGAAGATTTCATGAGGATAATATCAAATATTGATAGATTTTCTATGTTACTTGATTCATTAAAAATGGTGGTTTCTCGTGAGGAAATTCCCCAGAAAAGGATTGCCAGGGATCTTGAAAAATATAAAGAGGAGTACGATGACTTAATGACTAAGGTACTCCTGGCAAGTACGAATGCAGAGAGGGATTCACTTATGGAGCAGGTGAAAAAACTTTCTCAATCGTTCGATGTTTCAAAAATCCTTCCTAAAAGGGAACAAGATCCAAAGAAAGCAAGGACTGTAAAATCACTCGATATAAGCAAAAGAAATATAGACACACAAAATGGATTGATCCTTGAGAATGCACGCCAACATATAAAGGAATTCACAGAAATAGCAGAAAAATATTCAAGTCGTGGCGCAAGAAATATTTGGACTGTATTAATACTCACATTTCTTTTTGTTGTTTATCTTATCGTTGTTCTTCCTGAGAGGATTGTAGTACCAATAAAAAGACTCTCAAACTTTGTTAAACAGATAGAAAAAGGAGATCTTAAAGTAGCAATTAAAGGGTTTCCACGAGATGAGATTGGAGTGCTCGTTTACCATCTTTCAAGAATGCTAATACAGGTTCGGAAAGTCGACGGTTTGAAGACACAGAAAATCCATGAATCTGAAAGAAAATTCAGGTTTCTCATCAATTCTATAAAAGAAGGAATTATTATACTAAACGATGAGTTACGTCTCCTTACAGCAAATAAACCTGCATTAATGATTATCGGTTCTGATCCTGAAAAAATAGAGGAGAAGTCTCTTGAAGGCATAAAATCCTTAAAAGGTTTATCAGCAAAACTTGTAAAGTTGTTCACTGATGGAGAAAAAATAGAGGATTTTAATTTTAAAGGGAAAGACCGCGTTTTATACAAAATAAAGGTTTGGCCTATCAGGGATGCTGGAGGTAAAGCAACAGGTGCTGTCTTATTATTCTCTCCTCAGGAGAAATAATATAGTTATGAGGATTATTGTAAGTATTCTTATTATTCTAAATTTTTCTTCTCTCAAGTCAAAAAATAGCCCCCTTAAAAATTTCTATATGAAACAGTCCCTTACTCTATTTCCAGATGAAAATAAGGGAACCTTTGACCCATTCAATAGAAGGTTTACATTGCCACAAAAGTCAAGAGCAAACCTCATTGTTACAAATACATTGCTTCTCGCATCAACAATTGCTATAATAAACCCTTCTGCGAGAAAAAAATTTAAGGACAGGTGGGAACTTATAACAAGTCCAAACCATGCAAGCCCGTTAAATCAGGGACCTTTTCATTTTAGAACACTTGAGGAAGAAAGAAAACAAAATACCCAGGCAGATAAAGGAGTGCATTTCTTTTACTGTTATCTTCCGGTAAAGCCTGTTTCATTCCTATGCGAATATCTGATAGATGGAATGCCTTTTGTATCTGATAAAAGAAGGGAACAGGAGAGCTGGATTTCAGATGAGGCATTCTATCTTGCAACAGTGTTTGTTTTTGCTGGTGGCTTTTTTGAAGAATATGTAGACGGGAAAGAGAAAGATGAAGGTTTCAGCATTTTAGACCTAATTGCAAATGGGTGTGGCTCAGTCTATGCTATATTGAAATATAAGGGTTTTATTGATAATGTCTATCTTTACTGGAGTTTCCGCTCACCTCCAGAGACCTGGAAATGGCCTAAATGGGATTATATGCCTGGATTTGAATTTATCATGGTTATTGATTTAAGTTCTCTAATCTTTAAGGAGAAGAGGGATGTTCCACCCCTATTTACCTGGTGGACTGATAATATAGCCTATATACCTGATGTTAAAGAGTTTGGAACGACTTCCCCATATAAAAAAATAGGATTTATCCCCTAATAATAAAATTCCTATATCCAAATCCCAAAACATTCAAAAAATACTTATTTTAAACACACATTTATGTATATAATTCTAACCAATTTATAGTTCCTATATTATTAACTTATTTCAAAACAAAATCTTAACTTTAGCATCTTTATAAATTATAGTAAACAAACAATGGAAAAATATTATTTAACTAAAAAAGCTTTTCATTGTCTTTTCAGTCATCCATGTTTCTATTTTCCTCATCAACTTTTATATATATCTATTATTAAGTATAGATATTAGGAATCTTAATCAGCATAGTTTAAACTCGTTTATTACTTTGTTTCCTTATACTGTATCATTTTCAGGTGTAATATTTTTAAGATTCCGTTTTTTTCTCATTAATTATTGATATTTTATGTTTTTTTTAATATTTTTAATAATTTTTTAATTTTTTACTTGACAGGAAAAAAGAATTGATATACAATATCTTGTATTTTTATCATAAAAAATACTATATATAGTGCTAAAAAAATGATTAATTCTGTAAAATAAGGGGGAAAAATGTTAAAGAAAATAAGGAAAAGAGATGGACGAATTGTTGATTTTATTACGGAAAAGATTACCGATGCAATATTTAAGGCAGCCAAGGCGGTCGGCGGTAAAGATAGAAAAAAAGCAGAGGAACTTTGCTTAATCGTAGTAAAAATATTAGATCAACGTTTTGATGAAGATAACCCTCCTTCTGTAGAAGAGGTTCAGGATATAGTTGAGAAGGTCTTAATTCAGTCAGGACATGCAAAAACAGCAAAGGCATATATTCTATATCGGCAGAAAAGGACAGAGTTAAGGGAATTCAAAAAGATTCTACTCGGAGTTGAAGATGATATTAAACTCTCTATCAATTCAACGACTGTTCTTAAGAGAAGGTATCTAAGGAAAAATGAAAAGGGAGAGGCTATTGAAACACCAAGCCAGTTATTCCACAGGGTTGCATTAAATATTGCTTCTGGGGATGTACTTTACGACGCCACTGCTGATGTTAAAAAGACAGAAGAGGAATTTTATTCAATGATGACTTCTCTTGAGTTTCTACCTAACTCCCCAACACTAATGAATGCAGGAACCGAATTACAACAACTTTCTGCTTGTTTTGTTCTTCCTGTTGGTGATTCAATGCAAGAAATTTTTGATGCAGTAAAGCATGCAGCTATAATTCATAAAACAGGTGGAGGCACGGGTTTTTCTTTTTCAAATATCCGACCTGCAAATGATGTGGTAAAAACTACGGGCGGTATTGCATCAGGTCCGGTCTCTTTTATAAAGGTTTTTGATTCTGCAACTGAAGTGATAAAACAGGGAGGTAAACGTAGAGGGGCAAATATGGGTATCCTCAGGATTGACCATCCTGATATCATGGATTTCATTACTTGTAAAAGAAAGGAAGGAGTACTTACAAATTTTAATATTTCTGTAGGTGTGACAGACGAATTTATGCTGGCTGTAAAAAAAGGAGAAGATTTCCCACTTGTAAATCCGAGGAATGGAAGAATTGTTCAGAAAATTAATGCCAAACAAGTTTTCGATCTTATAACATTGATGGCCTGGGAGACAGGTGATCCCGGTGTTGTATTTATAGATAGATTGAATAAGGATAATCCAACGCCAACGCTTGGTAAAATAGAAAGTACCAATCCGTGTGGCGAGCAGCCTCTTTTAGCTTATGAGGCTTGTAATCTTGGTTCTATCAATCTTGCAAAGATGGTAAAGGATGAAAAAATAGATTATAAATGGCTTGAAAGGGTAATCAGGAGTACTGTGCATTTTCTCGATAATGTTATAGATATGAGCAAGTTTCCACTTCCTGAGATAGAAAAAATGGTGAGAGGTAACAGAAAGATTGGGCTTGGTGTAATGGGCTTTGCGGATATGCTAATTCAGCTGAACATACCATATAATTCCGATGAAGCAGTAGAGACAGGGGAGCATCTAATGAAATTCATAAGTGAGAAAGCAAGGGATAAATCAAGGGATATAGCTAAGGAGAGAGGTCCATTTCCAAATTTTGAATTAAGTATATTTGCTGAGAGAGGAGATCCAATTCAAAGAAATGCTACGCTTACGACCATAGCACCGACGGGAACAATAAGCATTATAGCAAATACATCAAGTGGAATAGAACCCCATTTTGCTATCGCGTATATAAGAAATGTTATGGATAATACAGAGTTAATGGAAGTAAATCCATATTTTGAAGAGGTTGCAAAAACTATGGGGTTTTATTCGGAAAACCTTATGAGAGAGATTGCTAAAAATGGTTCAATTCAGGATACAGAAGGTATACCAGAGGATATAAAGAGGTTATTTGTTACTTCACATGACATAGGACCGGGTTGGCATATTAAGATGCAAGCAGCATTCCAGAAGTATGTAGATAATGCTGTATCAAAGACAGTGAATCTTCCGCATATGGCAACACCTGAGCAGGTAAAAGAGATTTATAACCTCGCTTATGAACTTGGATGTAAAGGAGTAACGATTTACAGGGATGGTAGTAAGAAGGCACAGGTCTTAAACATAGGTTCTGTAAATAAGGAACATAGTAAGGGCGATCCAAATTTGATAGAAGATCTTAAATTAAGATTGGATGGTGAATTCTTTACTGTAGATTCAGAATATGCAGGTGGATGCCCCACCTGTGGTTTGTAGAATTATAGAGCACCACTGTTTTTCACAATAACTGCAAAGTTTGCAGGGAGCGCAGAAATTTTTTTTGTATTCTCTGTGAAATGGAATGAATCTTTTTTCTTGATTTTTCTGTAAGCATATAGTATATTTTTCATTA
>SOIS01000195.1 GCA_004375965.1 Candidatus Cloacimonadota bacterium
TTTTTATAACCACTGCACCAGCTGCTATGACACTCTTCTTACCTATCTTTACACCTTCGAGAATAACAGCGTTTGCACCCACAAGGACACCATCTTCTATCTTAACTGGTCTTTTTGAAGGTGGTTCAAGAACCCCTGCTATAACTGCACCGGCACCTATATGACATTTCTTTCCTATCTTTGCCCGTGCCCCAATCACTGCATTCATATCCACCATCGTCTTTTCACCAATCACCGCACCTATATTTATAACCGCACCCATCATTATCACGCAACCCTTTCCTATCTTTGCACCTTTTCTTACAATGGCACCGGGTTCTATCCTCGCCTGGAATTTGGTCAGGTCTGCAAGTGGAAGTGCAGAATTTCTCGCATGTATCTCCCAGTGAAATGAACTAACCTTTTTCTTATTTTTTTGCAGCCATTTATTAATAGGTGGATAATCTCCTATAAGAACCCAGAATCTTCCTTCTCCAAAATATTCAAATTTGGAACGCGTAAAGTCTTTCTCCACTAAATTCCCTCTCAGGAAAAGTTTTGCAGGAGTCTTTTTTTTACTTGACCCAATGAGATGCGCAATCTTTTTATAGTTCAACATTACCCCCCATTCTTAGTAATTAGTCACTTTTCGCAGGCTGAACCATTCGACTTCGTCCTTCGACATGCTCGGGACTAATAGAACTATGGCGAGCTTGTCGAGTCGCTCAGGTTAAAAGCCTATGGCTACCTTTTTGCGTTTACTGTACTTCCGCTTCCTAATTCCCAATTCTCAATTCCTAATTATGAGAGTAGGTCTTTCATACTATACAACCCTGGCTCTTTCTTTACAATCCATCTCGCAGCTGTAATTGCACCGAGTGCAAAGATTCTCCTCGAGTATGCCCTGTGAGTAATTTCAACAGATTCATTATCACCATGAAAATAGATTGTATGTGTTCCAACAACTGTTCCACCTCGAATTGAATGTAGACCTATATCGCCTTTCTTCCTCTGAAGTTCCTTCCCCTTTCTTCCGTAAAGGAACGCTTCCTTCCCAATTTTTTTTGCTATCGTTTTCCCCAGGGTAAGCGCAGTTCCACTTGGGCTATCCTTCTTTAATCTATGATGTGTTTCAACAATCTCTATATCAAAATCTTTATATAGAATATCGGGTAACCCTTCAAGGATTGCAATAACTGTATTGATTCCCATCGACATATTTGAAGCCCAGAAAACAGGTATCATTTTTGAAACCCTTTTAATCTCTTTTTCTTCCTTATCAGTAAGACCGGTAGTTCCTGTAACAATTGCTTTTTTATTCTCCAAAGAAAAATGGAGCATCTCTATTAATGCTTCAGGCGAAGAGAAATCAACCACTGCATCGAATTGGCATGGTAATTCATTTATACTATTCTTAACAGGAATTGATATGGTTTCTTTTTTCTTGTCAAAACCTGCAATTATGTTAATATCCTTGAACTCTTTTGAAAGGGAGATAATCTCTTTTCCCATCCTTCCAAGAACACCAGAAACAATCAGTTTTATCATCTTATAGTGCCCCTATTTTCTTAAGTTCATTCTTTATTACTTCAAGGGATTTCTCGCTTGGCTCAACAAGGGGTAGTCTGAGTGGACCAACATCAAATCCTATAAGCCTGAGGGCGATTTTAACAGGGATGGGATTTGTTTCCACAAACATAGCATCTGTCAGCGGAAGAAGTTTATAGTGGATCTCCTTTGCCTTATCAAGGTCTCCACTGAGATAAACCTGCACCATCTCCCTGACCATCCCTGGAGCAATATTTGCTGTGACAGATATAACTCCCTTACCACCACAGGACATAATTGGAATGGTAAGTGCATCATCGCCAGAGAGTAAAATAAAATCCTTACCTGCCCTCTTTTTTATTTCAAAGCACTGCTTTAACGAACCACTCGCCTCCTTTATTCCTATGATATGAGGAATCTGTGAAAGTTCCGCAACCACCTCGGGAGAGATAGATACACCAGTTCTTCCAGGAACATTATAGATAATGATGGGAAGTTTCACATTTTCTGAAACAGCCTTGAAATGTGCATACAATCCTTTTTGGGTTGGTTTATTATAATATGGTGTGATTACAAGCGCAGCATCAACCCCTATCTCTTCTGCCGTCCTGGTTAACTCGATCGTCTCCTTTGTATTATAATTCCCTGTCCCAGCAAGGATAGGAATCTCTGTATTCTTCTTTCCAAAGGAGAAGAGTTCTATCTTTTCTTCTAAACTGAGTGTTGGTGATTCACCTGTGGTACCTGAAAGAAGTATAGCATCTGTTCCATTCTCTTTATGAAATTCAAACAGTTTTTTTAATGTTTCAAAATTTATTCCACCGTTTTTGAATGGCGTAACAAGTGCAACAATGGAACCTGTAAACATATTCACCTCCTAGTGTAATAAATTACACTTGATTACATAGATTTCTATTAGTTATTAGTCATTCGGATTTTGGTCTTAGTCATTTCGATCTACACTCTGTTTTTCTGATATTCTGATAATTTGCCTTCTGCCCTGTGTTCCAGTCCTGAGCCTGTCGAAGGACTTTATCCTTTATCCTCTAACCTTCATCCTTTACCATTCCTTCTATCTACTCTCAACTACTTACTCCCTACTATCATTTATCTTGCCTTTTCAATGCCTGCATTGCCTTCTTTCTATCCTCCCATCTTATAAAGAGAAGAATTTCCCTTCCAATGGTGATAACCTCGACAATGTTTAATTGCTTCTTTGCAAGAGGTGTCAGGAGATAATTTAACATTCCAGGAAGGTTAACAGGAGACTCTCTTCTCATAATGAGAAGTGCTATATCTCTTCTTTCGACAATTCTTAATTCTTTCTGAGATGAAATATTTCCAAGTTTTTCCAATACTTTACGTGATGTATCTGTAGGGACATAAAAACCAAGATAGTCAATACCAAGAGTGGTTCCAAAAACCTTTGTTATCCCAAAGATTCTACTCGTAAGGTTTTTAATGAGTCCCTTATCTCCTGTTATATCCTTTTTGTATATTGAAATTAAGGAAAGTTTATCCTCGAGAATAAATAGTTTTCTTGTTACCTTGCCGTCTATAATTGTTCCTTCATAAGCAAGGTCTCCAAATGAGTGATGGATAATCCTAACTTTTTGAGTCTTTCCCTTAAAGGAGAGCGCATCCGAATGAATAACCTGAGCACCAAAAGAAGATAAGGTTGAGAGGTCATCCGCACTGATGTATTTCAGTTGTTTAGCGTTGGGCAGTATAGTTGGATCAGCAGTATATACACCATTTACATCCTTTACAATCACAATTTCCTCAGCACCAAGGTATTTACCTAAAATAAAAGCGGTTGTATCGCTTCCACCTCTCCCCAATGTTCCCCAATCTCCATTCTTTTTCAATGCAATAAATCCAGGGACGACAATAGAGTCAAAATTCTTGAAGAACTCTGGAAAAAATTTTTTGATGTTTTTTTCAGTTCGGCTCCTGTTAATGCTTCCATCCTTTTTCAAAAAGAGCGGCCACTCCTTTGAATATGGTTCCAGAAGCATAGATTTTGCTCCCTCTTTTTTTAACGAGTAGTCGAAAATCCTGGCAGATATAATCTCCCCCATTCCAACAATACCCATCGATTCCTCTATAGTTACATCCGGGTCTATTCCCAGAACAAGATTATACAATTTATCTGTAGTCTTACCCATTGCAGAAACAACACAAACAAGTTTTGACCCACCTTTTATTTCGGAAATACAGGCAGAAACAGCACTCTTTATCTTCTTCTTCCCTTCGAGGCTTGTGCCACCGAACTTGTATACCTTTAGTTTCATTAAAGACCGAACTCCTTGATTCTTTCAAGAAGAGTTTTGTAACTCATCCCAAGTATTTTTGCTGCCTTTGACTTGTTACCGCCTGTTCTTAACAGAATAGAGCTTATCAGTTTTTTCTCTGCAATTCTTTTTCCTATCCTGCTTGCTTCTTTCAAGCTCATCTTGTCCGTTATCTCTATTTCACTCTCAATACCTTCAAGTGATTCTTTAATTCCTATATCTTCAGGATGTATCGTATCCCCTTCAGTTAATATGACAGCTCTCTCAATAATATTCTGAAGTTCCCTGATATTGCCAGGCCAACGGTAATTCTGTAATATTTTTTTTGTCTTTGGTTCAAATCTCATCTTCCTTTTCCTTAATTCTGCTGTAAATTTATTGATGAAATGCTCTGCAAGGAGAAGTATATCATCCTTTCTTTTTCTCAAAGGGGGGAGCTTGATTGGGAAAACACTCACTCTATAGTAGAGATCCTCTCTGAAATGTCTATTTTTCACCTCTCTCTGCAGCTCCTTATTTGTAGCAGCGATGACCCTTACATCTACTTTATGTGTCTCTTCTCCACCTAATCTTACAAATGTTTTTTCCTGAAGGAACCTCAGGAATTTCGACTGCAGAGCAAGAGGGATGTTTCCAACCTCGTCGAGAAAAAGTGTGCTATTGTCTGCAAGTTCGACCATCCCAATCTTTCTCTTGACTGCCCCTGTGAAAGCTCCTTTTTCTGAACCAAAGAGTTCATTCTCGAACAGTTCAGATGGGATTGCAGCACAGTTTATTGCAATAAAAGGGTTATCTTTCCTTGGGCTCATACTATGGATAGCTCGTGCAAAAACTTCCTTGCCTGTACCACTTTCACCTGTAATAAGAACTGTTGTATCACCTCGTGCAACCTTCTGTGCAAGTATTGCTACCTCTTTTAACTCTTTACTCTTTCCAATAATCCTTGAAAAACCATACCTTTTGCTGAGTTCTTCCTTCAGGATAATATTTTCCCTTAGAAGTTGTTGTTCTCTTGATGCCCTGTTAACAAGATGAAGCAATCTATCGGGGTCAACAGGTTTCTCTATAAAATCGTAAACACCAAGCTTCATTGCCGCCACAGCATTATCAACTGTTCCATAAGCAGTGATTATGATGATGGGTACTGTACTATCAACCTTTTTAATCTCTCTTGATATGGCAATGCCATCCTTTCCAGGTAATCTCAAGTCAAGAAGAACAAGGTCAATATCCTTGCTCTCGAATAGTCCCATTACTTCTTTTCCATTCTCTGTATCAAAGACATTGAAATCACCTGTCTTTAATACTTCTTTGATATATTCCCTGAAGCTTTCCTTATCCTCAGCAACAAGTATATTAATCACGTTTATTTTCCCCTGTATCTTTTAAGAATTTTTTCTATTATTCCGCTTGAACTCTTACCTTTTATAAACGGGATGGTGATAACCTTTCCACCATTGCTTTTTACTATGTCTGCGCCTACAATCTCTTCCTCACTGTAATCACTCCCTTTAACAAGGACATCCGGAAGGATTACCTTTATCAGACACTCAGGAGTCTCCTCATCTAAAGAAATAAGGAAATCTATGAAAGAAAAATGTGAAAGGATGAAGAGCCTGTCTGAAAGAGGGATTAACGGCCTTCCTTTCCCCTTTATTTTCCTGACAGACGAATCGCTATTAACTGCAACGATCAAAAAATCACCATAGGATTTCGCTTTCTTCAAGTACTCAACATGCCCTCTGTGGATTAAATCAAAACAACCATTAGTAAAAACGAGAGCCTTCTTTTTTTTCTTTAAATTTGCTCTAATTTTCTTTATCTGCTTTATTCCTATGATTTTATCCATACAATTGCAGTAGCATAAAAAATGATGGGTGTCAAGACATTTCTATAAACAAGTCATTACATTATCACTAATTAGATTCAAGAAATGGAAGATTGCATACTAAATATTTCAATCTGCCAAACAAGTACTTTGGGAAAGGATTCTTGTGCTCTTATGCAATGTGAATTATTTTTCTCAAAAGAAAAATAATTGCTCTGAAGTTAAGCCGAAATTCTGTCACAGTTCTTATTTTAATTAATATTTTAAGTATCTTCTGTGGTCTAAGATAGAATTTCAGGTAGGCACGAATGAATTCGGTTCTAATCTCAGTTTTACTTAACTCGGGGAATTCGTATACTGGTTCTGTATAAATTCCATATCGTGAAAAGTCTTTCGTTGTTAGGTATCCCTCTTTAAGAAATTCATTATATACTACTGTTCCTGGATACGGAACAAGATAAAAATATTTGGCAAAATCAGGATCAAGGGATAGAGAAAAATTCACTGTTTTCTTGATACTTGATAGTGTTTCACCGGGGAGACCGAGTATAAAAAACCCCCAGGTCTTAAAACCCATTTTCTTTGCTAAACTAAATTTCTTCTTAATTTCATTGATCGTAAGACCCTTTTTTATTCTGTTCAATATTCTTTGAGACCCTGATTCAATACCAAAACCAACATTTACAAATCCTGTCATCTTCATATCCTCAAGAATCTCTTTGTCGACATTGTCTATCCTCAGACCATTCATGAAAAAAAATTTCATCCCCGTGAGTTTTTTTCTTACTTCAGATAAAAAATTCATTGTCCATTCTTTGTCATGGGTAAAGTCATCATCTGCTATGTGAATCTCTCTTATTTTATATCTTTCCTTAAGAAATTTTATCTCTGAAATAACATTCTCTATACTCCTTCTCCGTATCTTCCTTCCCCAGATTCCTGGCGCCTGGCAGAATGTACATCTATAGGGACACCCCCGTGATGTAAGAATGGTTGCAACAGGAATCCTGAGCGCATCAGGTGGTGAATACTTCATTGGATGTTTCAAAAGGGACCAAGAAGGAAATGGTAATTCATCAAGATTTTCGATAAAATTCCTTTTTTGCCTCCTAAAAAACACATTTCCTTTTTTAATTATCATTCCATCAACAGGCACTATTTCGCCATTCTTAAAATGCTTCATAAATTCAACAATAGTCCCTTCACCTTCACCAATTATCACACCATCAACGCACCTATTTTTTATCACTTCTTCAGGCATAGCTGAACTATGAGGTCCTCCAAAGATTATAAATGGGTTAAATATAGCTTTTATTGCATCTGCAAGAATAACAGCACTGTTATATCCAGGAGTTACTGTCGTAAACCCTATAACTTGGGGTTGGTAACCTTTTACATATTTAATGAAATCAGTAACAGCGGAAAAATCAACATCAAGGTCTACTATCTCTACTGAATACCCCTCTTTTAAAAGAACAGCTCCAAGGTATAATAGACCAAGAGGAGGGTACGGTGGTCTTACGCCACTTCCATATATATTTGTTTGCGAAGGATTAACAAGTAGAATATCCATTATAATTCTTTTGCTAGAAATTAAAGAGTTCAGACATAGGACTGTAGACCTAAGACTATAGACCAAATTCTTATGTCTTATGTATTATGTCTTACATCAAACATCGGGTTCTCCCTGATAAGCAACAATATTCGTTCTTCCGGGAATGGTTTTGTATATAACACGAGAAGACAGAATTTTAATAAAATGACTCTTCATCTCAGAAAGCCGGATAAACCGATATCCTTTTTTCAGGTTATTTTCCAGGAATGCCTCGAAAATACTGATGTATTTCATTCCATCAAATTCGGCATGAGCACAGTAAACTTCATTCCCTTTTATATTAATGTCAATGAGACGATTTGGATTCCCAAGAGAAATAAGTTCGTCAAGTGTTGGTAGTGTCACAGGAACTTGAAGGGTTTCTACTGTTTTGTTGCCTATAACAGGATAGAAAGGAGATATTCCTCTTGTATCGCTGCAGTAATCAAAATGAAAATTTTCTTCAGCAAGGAAAACCTCCTTTTTTGTAACCCAGCCTGGTGCAGCAAACGAATGAGGATATAAGCCAGTGTGTAACTTAAAATACTCAATCGCCTGACATAGGTCCTTATTTATTCTTCTTGTTGACCAATCTCTCAGGCGAAGTTGCCAATCAAAATGATGATAACCATGAAGACCTATCTCATGTCCTTTATCCTTTATTTGCTTAATACACTCTTTGAATGTTAACCTTGTTAAAGAAAGCATTTTATAACACAGACTTCCTCTCAATCTAAACACCCGCTTAAAAAATCCCCTCTCATTAAAAAATCTCGGAAGTGTTCTAATAGGGCTATCGTATCCTGTGATGATAAAAAAACTTGCCTTGATGTTATATCTTGCTAGAAGATTAAGGAGAGGGATAACTCCATTTTTATATCCTTTTACTGTGTCAACATCAATCCTTAGACCGATAACATTATGCATCTGCAAAACTATTCAGTTGCTTTTCAACGATTTTTAAGTTATTAGATTATTGAATCATAAAGAATGGTAGTAGTGACTACAAACCAATCTACTTTGTATTTCTTAATTCCAAACCCTAATCCTGAAGCTGTTAGTTCCTAATTCCCAATTCCTAATTCTCAATTGTTTAATGGAAATGGGATTTTGCACTGAAGATATTAAAAAATGAGAATCCTGGAATAGACCAGGATAATTCGTATGAACTTATAATAGATGCTTTTTAACGCACCCGACCCGAGTCGAACGGGCAACCTGCGGAACCGGAATCCGCTGCTCTATCCTTTGAGCTACGGGCGCTTACCTTTTCTTCTTTTTATGTCGATTAGCTTTCTTTCTTTTCTTTCTCTTATGAGCTGCTATCTTATGTCTCTTTTTCTTCTTTCCGCAGGGCACTATTTTACCTTTCTACAATCAGGTGACTTTATTGATCCTTCTTTTTAGTAACGATGATGGCTTATAGGTTGGGACCAACCTTTCGTCTACCCTTACCTTCTCTCCTGTTCTCGGATTCCTTGCAATTCTTGCTCGCCTCTTTTTATTTTTAAGAACACCCAGTCCCCTTAACTCTATCCTCTCATTGTTTACCAGTGAGTCTGTCATGGCATTGATAAAACTTGTGATGATGAGGGAAACGTCTCTCTTATGAATTCCTGTCTTTTCTGCAATCTCAAGAACATAGCTCGCCTTTGTTCGTGTTATTAACTTTTCATTCATTGTTTCCTCCTGTCTCTATTGGGATCATTATGTTCTCTTCAGAAAACATAGGGGCTAACATCACAGCGAAGTACATTTTACAGGAGAACTCTTTTTCTTCGCCGTAAGCGTCTTCTCCAGAAAACGTAATCTCTGCTACAACATTATCATTATTTGTATACATATAACTGAAAATATCGGTGACATCAAGCACTGTTCCCAAAAGTGTTGTAATACAGGATTCTTCGCAGTATTCGTCTCCACCAGACAAAAAGAAACCAAGTCCAGCGTCAATACTTGAACCGACTATATTATCATTTCGAACTGAACGGTAAGAATAGGACATCTCTCTTATTATGGCATCTACATGATTCCAAACAATAAACTGTATTGAGTCTATCACTACAGTATCAAAAGGACTGGCAATATAAGTGCCAACAGGGTTAAAATGGTATACTTCCACCTCTGGCGCTGGAGTGATTTTCACTTGTTGGCAAGCTGTGAAAAGAATGGCAAACGAAAAAACTATCAACAAAAGGATAATCCCTTTTCGCATTCTTACCTCCTTGTTTAACTTTATATTTTATAGCATATTATGAGAATATTGTCAAGAAAAAAAGAATAAAGATAAAAATTAAAAAATGTATAACTAAACGGTGAATTTGTAAGTTAATGGATGCTAAGAACTTAAAGAATTATTGTATTGTGTTAATGAGTGAAAATTTTCGTCAACTTCTACTGTTAACCTGTTGATTTTTGCATACGTTACACTATTTTTTATCTTGTATATCTCCCCATCAATTGACCTTCAGTCAGAATGTGTCCTTCCATAGCCTTCAGCAATTCTCTTTTCGAAATTCCAGGCTCAAGTTTAATTTCTATATTTAAGGCATAAAGCTTGAAGTAGTATCTATGTGTGCCACTCGGTGGGCATGGACCTCCGTAACCGATTTTACCAAAATCGCTTATCCCTTGTTTCGAACCATTTGTAAGTGTTTTTTGAGCCGGTATGTTTTCAGGTAGCTCTTTTATATTTGTGGGTAAATTAAAGAGAACCCAATGGACCCATGTTCCCATTGGCGCATCCGGGTCATCGCAAATAAGTGCAAGACTCTTTGTTCCCTCGGGAATGGAAGTCCATTCTAATGGAGGAGATACATCTATACCATCACAGGTGTACTTTTCTGGAATCATCCCCCCTCCTTCAAAAGCTCTACTTTTTATTTGAATTTCCATCTTTTTCCTCCATTTATTCTGAAACTATTTTGTTTATGTCACAAAAATAATTTTGTAAATCTCCCGTCATCTTTCGATGTCGAAAGTTTATGCACTTTTTTTCAAGCCACCCTGCTTTCTCAACCTCTCGTATATCAAACTCCGGTACAAATGTCCGGATATCTAAAAAAGAATTTTAGAAGATTTTTATTAAAATTTATTTATTAACGAACTCATATGTTACCTTAAACCGGGTTCCTCTTAATTCATTATTTTTAATCAATTCTAAACACCTACTTCCTTCCTTTAGGGATATATTTAACTTCCACATATGGAATGAAGTTCTCCTCTTCTACTACTGTTTTTTCTTCTTTTTTTCCTACCTTAATAACAGTCGAAACTAACTGATATTTCATACTTGGCCAATATGCAACTTCCACGTTTACAATATACTCCCCTGATTTTACTTTTCTACCCGAACTATCCTTTAAATCCCAGATATAAATATAATGTCCTATATCAATACTTGCACTTGTAACGCCATCAACATCAATGAATTTAGAGGATTTTGCCCATTTGGGAAGGTTAACCTGTCTATCTTTAGCATATCCACTGAATCCGGAAACATAGATGGTTTTAACGAACTTCCTGTTCTTATCTTCAATCCACACTACGGTCTGTGGTGGTAATTCGTCTCTGAATCCTAAAACAAAGTCGATAACTACAATAGGGCTAGAATATTCTGAGAGATCAATATGTTTCACCGCAGGACGCAAACCATCGAATACTGTCTGGGTTGCTCGAGAGTCTGAATATTTTGATACAACTTCAATCCAGTAGGTCATAGCTTTTTTCTGGTAAGCAAATCCAAGCAAGTACAATGCCTCAGCTTTAATAGCGTCAGGAGCACCGCTCTCTACAACCATATTTAAATCATCTATTCCCTGGTTAAGCTTTCCTGCAAAGAAAGGGAAATTTACTCCCATCATTCCTCTTAAAAATCGTAACTCAATATCATCTGGTTCAAGAGCGACGGCTTTGTCTAAAAATTTTATCGACTCAAACACAAGGTTTGTGCGAAGGTTGGTGTCATCATAAATCCTCTCGTCATATCCTTTTTCACATAACCTTGACAAGGAAAGCCCAAGCCATTTATAAGCCTTCGCATCCGATGAATCTATACTTACCGCCTTCTTCAGTACTTTTTCGGCTGCTTCATAATTCTCGACATCAAAATATGCTTTTCCTAACTCTACAAGAAGCACAGGATTATTAGGTTCTTTCTCAACTTTTTCTTTCAGACCAGCAATTACAGGACTTTCGGGTTTTTTTTCCTTAATCGGTTGAGGTTGCTCTGTATTTATTAGTTCTTTAATATTTTTTTCAGCATTTTCTGCCAGGCTTGTCTCTGGTGCAATTTCAATTACCTTTTCCCAGGCATGTTTTGCCTTTTCTTTTTCTCCTTTTGTTTGATAACCTTTTCCTAAGAGGTCATAAACACTTACGATCATATCACTCGAGACCTTATCAGGAGATTGTTCGCACATATTAACCACAAATTCCAGATCTCTAATTCCACCTTCTAACTTACCAAAGAATTCAGGCACATTTACCGCCATAATACCTCGATGGAATCGGGCACGTTGATTAAGGGAATCAAGTGAAACAGCCTTATCCAGCATCTCAAAAGACTCTCCAACCAACCTCATTGCTTCCGCCATATCTTTTGTCTCTCCTGCCTGCATACCTGAATAGAGTCCTAAATAAGCATAAGCATCAGAACTACCCGGGTATTCTTTTACTGCCTCCTCCATTGTGTTTGCAGCTTCTTTGAGCCTACCAGTTTTTTGGTAACCTTCTGCTTCTTTAACGTACTCTTCAATGGTTTTACCCTGAACAACATGTGCACTGACTATAAAAACCAGAACAATCAAATATCTTATCAATACCCTAATAACACCCTCCTGGTATAATGTTCATAAGTACTATAATGTATAGATTGACTTTAATTATATCACTTATGAGGTTAATTTTGAACTTTACTTTATCAGAGAAGTAAAAGAAAGTCAATAATTATTTCGTACTAAGAATGAGTTTCTTTTTAACAAATTCATCTTTTACCCATTGCTAACAATTTGGTATAGGGGTTAACCGATATTATTTTTTATTCATCAAGATATCATTCTTTTTGCGATACAATAGACTATTAACGTCAACCATCTGCTTGGTAACTTCTTTTGACCAAAATCGAAATCTGACCACACCTTGTGTATTGATTCAGCATAGAAGTGTCCTTTTTCATCCTGCTTTGTAATAAGCATATTCATTATTTCAATCAATCTAAAGTCATTTTTTGAGAATTCAAGTTGGGAATGGATGTCTAAATATTTCAAGATTCGATAATCGGTGAAAGGATACTTGAGTTTTTCCCAGCCTTTGCCAATTTGAGAATCATGCCCAGTATATTTTATCTTTCCTCTATTCACCCAACATTTAAATAGAAATGTTGCACTCTTTCGAGCAAAAGTGCTCTTTTTAAGTTCAGGATTTTGGACTAATGCGCTCAAAACACACAGAGTTGCAAATGCACAACTTGGCTCTTTTTCTCGCGGTCCACCAGGAAGTCCTCTGTTTTTGCACCAAAAACCACCGTCAAGACGTTGTCGTTGAATAAGCCATTCGTAAGCTTTCTTTAACCGTGGATCAGATACATATCCCAACTTTGCTAATGATTCGGTTAATATACCAGTGAAGCAGTCATATGGCACAGGTGGAGGCGCGCAACCAAATCCTCCACAAGGAATCTGCGTGCTAAATACATATTCGCATGCACGGGTAATCTTTCTGTTGTCTTTTGTGAATCCAAAGTCAGCTAAGATACCCAATAACCAAAAAGTGGTATCTTTTTTAGGCCACCATGTGTAGATATCTTTGGGAGTCCCCCAGTATCCAGCTCTATTCTGTCTGTCAAAAATTTTTTTGATTAACCTATGTCTGCAAACTAATTCTTTACTTGCCACGACCTCTTTATCGCTCTCCAATTTACCTAAAAGGTCTGTCAAGGTCCGATATTTAACAAAAGGTTCACCGCTGAGAAACCAGTCAATAGGCATTAATTCCAAAAATCTCTTTAGTTTATCCAGCATATGTTCCGGGTACATTTACAGCTTTTTACAAATTATATTTACATTTTGAACTTTTTATTTATGAGTTCGAAAAGTTTACCCTTAACTTATTTAAATGCCTACGGCATTGGAGAAGCATTAGGAAAGCTTTGATGGATCACTTTTTTCTTCTTCGTCCCTATTCTAACGAATAATTCATATCTTTCTTAGAACCTTTTCTAATTATCTCTATACTTAGACTTTTCTTACCTCATTTGATGATTTGTTCAACTGTCAGCGACATTTGAGTATTCTATATAGCTTTTACAGATAGCTTAAAACGAGAGGCTAATAAAAGACCAACCAGGATTATGTCGATTGCCATGTGTATCCACCAGAATATGTGCAATGAACCCATCATTGCCCATGTGATTAACTGTGCTATCGCTCCAAGCGAAAACCTGAGAATCCCAATATCCACAACCAACCTATGCTTCTTTGGGTTCTTTGATGCAATAAAAAGCAATACTCCTAAGCACAGCATAACCGCACCAAAGGCATGTACATATGGCAAAGCTCCCTCTATATACTCCAAACCGAAAAGGTTCGCTACTGCCTCACAAGCAAAAAAAGCAGGAAGCCCGCGGAAAACAAATTCTATAATTGCTGCAATTACTAAAACGATACTTGCCATTTTACTCTACCTCCTTTCCTTATACATTATCAAACATGGTATAACCTTTGCATCTCTCTTTCGTAATTGTGTAAATCCCGTTAGAAAAGAATATTTCTAACAGGGTAAATCTGCATTTGCATCAGAGCGGTATACCTTCTTCTGCGCATGGTCCCTTTGAAATATGGATAACTGAAAAAAGATATAGGATATGAAAAGGGAACGGAATACCAGATTCATTATGTTCTCCCCCCCTGAATATCTTGAGATGAACCTCCACCACCTTTTAAGAATGTTCTTCCATGAGTAAAATATCCGATTTATCCTATGAAAAGCATTAAAAACATCATCAGGTGAGACTCGTTTTGGTGTAAAGACGAGATGATCACCCTCATAATGGGAAAGATCCTTATCAAATATACGCCCCTCTGACTCTACCTTTTTATGGAAAGGTGTCCCAGGAATCGGGATAGAAATAGACAGGAGGATTGAGCTTGGGTCAATCTTATTGAGATTCACTGGAAGATTGTGATAATAGGATGGAGTATCCTCATCAAGAGCCAGCATAAGACCAGTAAAAGTTAGAATCCCTCGCTTTTTAAGCTTTTCAAACAACTCCTCGTATTCCTGTACCCTGTTATGCCTTTTATGAACTGATAAAAGGCTCGGTTCATTTAAAGATTCCAATCCAATAAAAGCCATTCCACAGTGTGCCTTAGCTAATAGGTCTATAAACTCATCATCGTGAAGACAGTCAAAGCTGAACTGGGTTCCCAATCCCCAGAGTTTCAGCTTTGCGATCTCTTTTAAGAGTTCCTTGGCATACCCCATATTTCCCCCAAGGTTATTATCATAGAGCATTGCCATTTTCCGCTTATAGAAGGGGAGCTGAGATATAGCGGTTAAGTCATGAATCACATCCTTTATTGGTCTACAGCGAAACGGAACAGATTTGATTGTAAGCTGGCAGAAACTGCACTTATACGGACATCCGCGTGTAGCCTCAGTTACAACAGGAACTGTAAAATCTGGCTCAACAAGGTCATAACGTGGAGGAGGTATGTTATCCAGGGGCGGAGCAAAGGGTGCCTCATAAACCTTCTTTAGTTTCCCTTTCACCATATCCTCAACTACCTGACCCCAAACGGTTTCTGCCTCACCAATAACTACTGAGTCCATATGAGGTATTACCTCTTTTGGGAATGTGGAGGGGTATTTCCCGCCAGCCACTACTATCTTCCCAATCTTTCTGAACCTTTCAGCCACTTCAAATGCATGGGGTGCACAAAAGTCCATAAAGCTAAGTGCAATGAAATCTGCATCTGTATTGTAGTCGATAGGACGCACCATCTCGTGGAGAAGTTCCACTTCTACTGTTGGTGGGGTCAAGCCCGCTACGAGAGCACCTGATAAAGGCGGTGCCGGGGAACGGGCATAGTAGGCTTGCTTTTCTCCAAGATTTTGGAAAAGCACAATTATCTGCAGCTTTGGTTTACCCATTAGATACCTCCTCTTTATCTCTCAATTCAGATGCAATCCTTTCCATAGCCTTTTCCACTAACCAGGGCAGTAAGCCCTGAAATAATGTCAGGGCTTTACCTCCCGGTGAGAGAACTAAATCTCGCTTTTCACCTTCAATAGCCCTGACAATAGCCTCTGCTACCTTAGAGGCAGTAGCATAAGGACCAGGGGGTCGGTGGGCACCGCCCACCTTCTTCTCATTTTTGAAAATGTTTGTTTTAGTATATCCTGGATAGACAATCATTATCGAGATACCACTCTTTGATAACTCAGCACGGAGACTCTGACTTACAGCCACAAGTGCAGCTTTACTGGCACAGTAAGCACCCATGTAGGGAACACCGTGCTTGGCTGCGACAGTAGCAATGTTGACAATTAAACCTTTACCCTGTCTTTTCATAAGAGGAATAACTTCTAACATACAGTGAAGAGCTCCAAAAAAATTCACCTCCATTACCGAGTGGAATTCCTTTAGGGGAGTCTTTTCAGTATCACCATAAACACTTATACCTGCATTGTTGATTAAGATATCGATGCCTCCAAGATGATTCACACAGCTTTTAATGAGTCTACATACACTTTCTCTATTTGCCACATCACATGGTGTTGCAAGTGGAGTTGGGATATGGGGAAAAGCAGAACCGATTTCATTAGCCACCTCTTTTAAGCGCTCAATTTTGCGGGACGTAAGTACAAGTATCGCACCCTTTCGAGCAAGGAGAGTGGATAGAGACAACCCAATCCCTGAGGATGCCCCTGTTATCAATATACCTCGACCCTCAATTTTCATTCATCTTCTCCTCAAGTCCCCACTTTTTTCCAAAGGCTATGAACTCTTTCAGGAAACGTTTTAAGTCGCCTTCAACTGTATACAATAGATTTCGCAAGGGTGCTACATCTACATTAACTCTCTGCCCAGAGGGCAAGGCTAATGAAACAACCGGTGTCTGCTGCACCCTGCCCAATCTGATTGGGTTTATACCATGGGATTGAGCCTCTGAAAGAAACTCATTCTCTTTCTTGGACGGAATAGTAAATAGAAGTTCGAACTCCCCATGAGGTCCAGCAGTCATCAACCAGTGAGGCGTTTTTGTATGGTTACAAAATTCCAAAACCTGTGGAGACAGAATTTTTTCCCAGTCGCAGTGGATTATAAATCCTAATGCATTGAGCCGCATCAATTGATCAAGGGTAGTTAGCAGCCCATCACTTGTGTCCATGAAACAAGTTGCATAATTTCTTAACAATTGTCCTTCCTTGAGACGTGCTACTGGTCGATACGACTCCTCAGGGAAGTAATCATCGGGCATATTTGCAAGTCGCACTAATCCCAGGGCATTTCCTGCTCCCACTCCACCAGTAATGAAGAGAGCATCTTCTGGTTTACAACCACATCGTGTTATTACCTTTTTCCGTGGAACAATGCCAATAGCGCAACCGGTTAGAGAGATTGTAGGAGTTATATTTGTATCGCCACCAAGTATAAAGATACCAAGGGTTCGACATGCGTCTTCCATGCCCTGTGCAATGCTTTTTGTGAATGTCTTATCCCGACCAGATTCAACTGATACGGAGACAACCATTCCCAAAGGTTCTGCCCCCACAGCTGCCAGATCGCTCAAGCAAGCCATAACAGTAACCCATCCCATGGTATATGGATCCTTATATAACCCCGTAGTGATTTCTTCAGCCACTGTGTCAATAGTGATAGCAAAATAGTGATTAGAATCTCCTGGGATTTCAATTAGTTCAGCATCGGCTTCATGCGGCTCGTTAAATTGACGAGGTGTGCGCAGGAAATGTTCTAACCACGAATCAATGATAACATTTTCAGATATCTCTTTCATACGACTCATCGGCAGCACCTCACACGCATTGGAATAATATTAAACTTTGCACTCTTTGTATGAATTACTTCACCATCCATCTCTAAAGCGAAGACTTGTTTGCTTTTTACTGAAAGTCGAGTAGCCATCCAAGACTTTGTCTTTGGACGTCCCTGAAAATGATGGTTATAAAGGGCAATAAGCATTCCTATTCTTTCAAATAGTGACAAATCCATACAAATATTAATACCAAGTTTCCCATCATCTGGCTCGATGGGGGTATCATAACAGAGTGAACCGGTAAAATGTGGATTTTTGATTATTCCTAAGTTGGTAACAAAAAACTCTTGCTCTTCTCCGTTATTCACGGTTAGTTGACAGGAAATGTTATGATAGGAGAAGACTGCCTTTAAGGCAGCTGCAGTAATCGCAACTTTAGTAGATATCTTCTGGAGCATCCTCAGAAATATAAGGTGTGAATTAAAAATAGCATTTCCCTCAGCAGTGATTCCGATACTTGCATTTAGTAGGCAGAAACGAGTTTTCAGATGTCCCTGGATGTCTTGATAGTCTATACGAATGACATCACATGGGAAAGCATTCTTGAAATCAATTCTCACCGGTACTCCATTGATGGACGCCTCTGGTCGGAATGGTTTATGAAAGTCGTTACTCGAGCCAAGTCCCACTGCACCAATAGTTAGATGGGGGTTATCACTGAGTTTCATAATCGTATTTAGTAAGAGATTGACTGTTCCATCACCACCAGCGGCTATAAACATATCTTCCCCATTTTTCAAGGCTTTTGATACTTGAAAAACAATCTCATCTGGTGAGAGAATCTCCTCAGTCTGAAATTTTCCTATACGGTTACGAAGCTCCTCCTTAACCTTCTCCCATCTTGATGCGCTTTTTCCATAATTACAGTAAGGATTCAAAAATATTCTTATTGCATTTGTATTTGACTTTAGCACAGACATCTTTATCGGAACTGGAAGTTACTTATAAACTTTGTCTTTATACTACACCTGACTTTTTTCTGGCCTGAGTTTTAAGGTTAGTTCAAACAGAAGATAGAACACTGCGATGAAAATCAACCAGTTGGGTTTAAGGGTTACAATTATTGCCATACAATAAAGAATAAAAGCACGAACTACATTCCCTATTGGACCGTGAGTTTTGCTTTCATCTCGAGTTTGATGTATCTTGATTTGTGCATAAAGGTTTATAGCAATAGCTATAACAAAGATAGCTATTCCCCAGATATTGAGATTACCAGTTAGGAATAGAACAGAGCCAGTAAGAACTGCTACTACCATAGCGGTCAGGTCACTATAAATAGCAGCTGGCTTCCAGCCAAAAACTACGGGAAAAGTCCTGTAACCAGTCCTTCTATCTGCTGAGATATCTTTGAAATATCCCATCACCACAAAATTTGCATATCCGAAGAAGATTGCTATAATTGATAGGAAAAATGCAAGAGAATATGAATCTCCAAATCGGATAATAGTCTTGATTTGGTATTCTCTATCAACCAGCCTCCCCATGATTGGTAGCAAAGCCACGATCCATGAATTCCAGGGTGGTCCACCCCACCAGGTTCGTTTGAAAGAGGTATAGGTTAGCAAACCAATAACAGATAAGATCCCAAAAATCAGGATCTTAGGATTTAGATATGCCATAATTAAAATCCCTACTGCCAATCCAGTAAGGCTAACACTCAAAACCTGCTTTCGGGAAATTATTCCCCTTACAAGTGGGCGATAAGGCGCAGAAATGGCGTCGGTGTCGATTTGAAAACAATCGGTCAATGCTTGACCCAACCCATAGGATAAAAATAGAGGAATAAAAGCCAATATGACCCTGATAATTGATGGCTCTTCAATAAATGCCAATCCAACAATGCCTGCAGTTCCTGAGATGAACAAAAGGTAAGGTCGCATTGTGATAAGATAAGAACGTAAGAACCCTCTGCTTAACAAGGGATAAGCGGTTTCATTCATATCAAATGACTCCCAAACTCTTACCCGCAAGCCTGAACTTATCCAGAGCCATCTCCAGTTCTTCTACAGAAAGACTTGCCATAATGCTGACTCGGATAAGTGAAGACCCTTTTGGCACTGCTGGTGGAACAACAGGATTAACAAACACCCCTTCTTCTTCTAACTTACCAGCCATCTTAAAGGTCATCTCATCATTGTTAATCAGGATAGGAATAATTGGCGTCACAGTCTCCTCAAGTACAAATCCTGTCTCCTTTAGTCCCTTTTTCATTAGATCTGTGTTCTTGCGGAGTTTTTGGAGTAACTCTGGCTCCTCTTCTATCACCTCTATGCAAGCTAATACTGTAGCTACCACAGATGGTGGTGGACTGGCTGTAAAGATAAAGGGACGCGAGTTGAGCTTTAAGAATGTCACAACCTCATTCTTCGCACCTGTAAAGCCTCCTATTGTACCTAATGATTTACTGAAAGTTCCACAGACAAGGTCGATTTCACCTTCTACATCAAAGTACTCAAGGGTTCCATGCCCCTTAGCGCCTAATACTCCTGTACCATGGGCATCATCCACCATAACTTTGGCTTCATACTTATCCGCAAGCCTCTTTATCTCTGGAAGATTGGCAACTGTTCCCCTCATACTGAAAACACCATCAGTGACAATGAGTTTGTTAACAGAAGGGTCACATTTAGAAAGTTCATCCTCAAGACTTGCCATATTGTTATGTTTGTATATTTTTACCAGTGCCTTGGATAAGCGGCAACCTTCCACTATACTCGCATGGTTAAACTCATCACTCAGGATTATGTCTCCCGCCTCCGTTATAGAGGCAATCGTTCCCATCATTGTCATAAATCCTGTGCTAAAGACTACCGCATCTTCGGTGCCCTTAAACTTGGCAAGTTTTTTCTCAAGTTTGGTGTGTAAGCTAGTAGTTCCTGTGAGAATCCTTGAGCTACAAGCACCTGTTCCGTATTCTCTGATAGCCTTTATTGTTGCCTCAACTACTTTTGGATGAGAGGTCAAACCCAGATAATTATTGGAACCAAGCATAACCATCTTTTTACCACTCAATGTAACCACCGGAGTTGCAGCGGGATCGATCTCTCGGAGATAGAAAAATTGATTCAGTGATTTCACATAATCAACTTTTTTGTTGAATTCATAACATTTATCAAAGAGAGCCATCTTTTACCTCCCTGCACAAGGATTCATTTTTACAATTTGTTTGTAGTTAAAGCCCAACTAATTTAACTTAGTTATAACGAACTGTCTTGTATATATTTTTCATAAAGAATTCGTTTCCACTAACTTATTATACTTATATCAGAGAAGAAGAATAAAGTCAAGATTTTTTAAAAAAAATTAAACAGATTAAAGACAGGATTTCACAGATTAAAATATCATGGGAAATTCATGTAATCAGAACCTTTTAAAGGTTGAGCATGTCTGCGTGTGCATACGCAAAGTCAGGAAAGCCATCAATTTGAGGAGATTTTTTTGAAAAACTCTATTTACACCCGGACAAAAATTTGTGGTGTGTAGTATAGTCGATACTGCTGTAGATTTCAAATTTACTATCTTGCTATCAAGTCCTTCTCGAATGAGGAAAGCTTTCCTCGAATTTCCCAGATGCGAAGCTTCATATCTTCACGGTGCCCCAAAAGATCATCCATCTCTTCGCTTAAACTACGTAATTCCCTTGAACTAATAGAGACGGGCTCATGGCGCAACTTCACTTCATTAATGGGGATGCCGGGAAATTTGCTTAGGAGCAGAGGGGTCAGTATCAATAGCTTAATAGAAGTATAACCCTCCTCAGTCCGTGTTATCTTAACAGGATAGAACAGGAAATCTGTTTTAAATCGATACTGAATTGCTTCGTTTGTCTTCGGGTTTTCGTCCAACTCAACAACATCGAAAACAAACCATGAAAATCCTTCGTTAAGATACTCAGCAATCACTTCTTTCATTGCTTCTGGAATTAACGGATTTTCGACACCGGCAGATTTCAAGTATTTTTCAACCCACTCTATAAAGCCATCGCTGTCCAGTACATGTGTAACCGATATGTCATGTGCTCCTATCTTCTTATGAAAGGTTACTTCACCAGCGGGTGGTTTTACAACTCCTTCTGCACGCCCTTTACCCAAAGCCATGGCATGTCGCTCTCGAAGCTTTCTATTGATGAGCTCGGTTGCTCTTTTGAATACTTCAATATCTCCTTTCTTAACAACCGGTTCTGATGGCAAAGGTATAACCTCAAGAACTTTGGTTGAATCAGATGCCTTCAGGTCGGTCGATAATAAAAGAATCTCTTCTTGACCATTCCAGGCAATCATTGCCCTTTGAACCGGTTCAAAGATCTTTATGTTGGGTTTAAAAGGAATAGAGCCTCGATCTGCATAAACTGTCTGTGCATGGAAAGCAATCAATAAAACAAACATAAGAAAAATCTTTTTCATGACATGCCTCCTTTTATAATATTCAATATAGTTATTTATTCATTATACATACTTAACTCCTCTTTATTCCATTTTTTATAACAGAAAAATAAGATTAAGTCAAGACTTTTAAGAACAACAATCTCTCTTGCATGACTTCTCTCCTGCAACCAGTAATACAACGATCTCCCAATTCCCAATCCCTCATTTGAGAAAGACCAACAAAACCCCGGCAACAGCGAGTATGATTGCCACGACTTTCCGCAAGGTAATCGACTCTCGCAAGAAAATGGCTGCGAAAACAAAGATGAAAATTGTGCTTGTCTGGTTCAAGGCGGATGCAATGGAGACCTTAGTAAATTTCATGCCTGCCAGCCAGATGAACATTGCAAGATACGCTCCCAAAAAAGACCCGCTGATCGTGTAACCCCAGCCTTTTGGATTAAAAAGTGACGAAAGGACTCTATGGCGTAGTGGATGAAACAATGTGATGAGGACAAGACCGGCTAAGCCGCCGAACAAACGGACCTCTGCTACCCAGAGCAAAGGGCTTCGTTCGAGTAAGGGTTTTATCATCACAATACTTACAGCAATTGCGGCTGTCGCAAGCACTCCTAAGAAAATTCCCCACAAAAGGTCACGTCGGCTTATTTTACCTCTCTGCTTGACATGAACTGTCGACAGCACAGCAGAGATGACCAACAGTACACCCACAACCTGTAAAAGAGTCAGACTCTCCCCGAGCCATAGTACAGAGAGACCTATAATAAAAGGACTATACATACATTCAACAATGGCTGATAAACCTGCTCCTATAAGGTTTAAGCTTTTAAAAAAGAGCGTGTCAGCTATTGCTATGCCTACCATTCCACTAATGATAAGGAGTAAATAATCACTGTAAGGAACCTGGCGGACCAACGATTCTTTAAATATCAACATCGTAGGAAGAAATAAAATCATTGCGAGAACGTTCTTGAAGAGGTTCAGTGCAATGGGATGAACCGTTTCGCCGCTTTTTTTGAAGAGTATGACAGCAAATGCCCAGATAACTGCGCACAGAAGTGCTAAAATTTGTCCGAAGTATGGAATGGTTCCATTCATTATTATAGGTTTTACAAACCTTATTATCAAAAGTCAAGAAAAAAATCAAGAGTTTCCCTTTTGTAGCCGCACCTTTTAACCCCGTTAGAAAGTTTTTCTAACGGGGTTAAGGTACGTAAAAGGTAAAATAAGAAAAGAAAATGGGAACAAGTTTCAGGTAGATATAATATATGAAATCTAACAGATAGGTTTTTGTCATTTGGGTTTCCTACGATGATAATTTCTTATCTCACACAAATCTGTCAAATATAATTTCTATTTTTCAGCCTGCCCCCTATTGGTCATAATTTGATAATTACTTGACAAAGAAAACAATATGTTGTATTTTTAATTTATTGCACGGGAAACAAAGATTTTCTCCTGGAGGATTCCAACACGTGACTGCAAAAGACATTTGAAGTGAAAAGATATTTCAGGTGAGGAATATAAAGAAGGGGGTAGTTTACATAAATATAAATATCAAATTATCAAAGTTTACCTGCCGAAGCTATACCCACCGAAGTTTTAACGAAGGAGGGCTTCAGCGTAGGCATGGCCTGACCCCGAAATTCTGTATATTTTAACGTAACGATTGGATACCAATGAACGTCTATAAAGATAGAGACATAAATAATGCAGAGATTGCAACTCTGGTAAAGGCGGCGAAAAATCAGAAATTGGAAGCACTATCAAAACTCAGTACGTACTTCTATCCGAAAATATACCGACACCTTCTGTATAAAGTCAATAATCGTGAGGATGCGGAAGATTTAACAAGTGAGGTTTTTGTCAGAATGGTAAAATCACTTAGAAAACAAAAAGGTTCATTCAATGCGTGGCTTTATCGTATTGCAAACAACCTTGTTGTTGATTACTATCGCAAGAAGGCGCGACAAAAAGAGGTGTCCCTTGTTGAAGATTACAACGAACACATCGAAGATAAAGAAGACACAGCAGAGAGCATCCTTCAACATCAAACACTTAACGAAGCAATTAGCAAATTACCAGATGAGCAACGACAGACCATAGTGTTAAAATTCTTGGAAGGATACAGTAACAAAGAAATTGCAGAGATTCTCAGTAAATCTATCGGTGCCGTAAAGGCATTACAATTCAGGGCTTTAAATAATCTTAAAAACGTATTGCAAAGCGAGGGATAAATGGCAAAAAGGTTAGAAGAAATCCTGGATTCATGTCTAAACACAATCAAAAAAGGCAAGAGCATCGAATACTGCCTTGGCTTGTATCCTGAGTATGCTCAAGAGCTTGAACCCTTGCTCAGATTGGCATTAGAGATAGATGAGATTCCCAAACCTGAACCGAGAAAAGAAGCTGTAAATGTAATGTTGATGAAAATCGGTGAAGCGGTTATTGAACAGAGTGAACGAAAATTAGTTTTGGGGAAGTTCTTCAGCAGACCATTTCTCACAAAACCTGTTCTGGTAAAATCACTTGCAACTATTCTCATCGCAATTGTTGTTGTATGGGGCATGGGAATGGTTTCAAGTCGCAGTATACCGGGTGACATTTTATATCCCATCAAAACAACAACTGAAAGAGTCAAATTTACGTTAACGAGAAATACTGAAGGACGGGCTGAACTCCGCCTTGTATTCGCAGATAGACGTCTTTATGAACTGTTAAAAGTACTGGAGAGAAGAGGTAAGCTCGACGAATACGCTCTGAAAGCGTTGTTAAGGGAAACAGAACTCGCCCTTGATGAAGCCCAGACAATTGATGAAAATGAGTTCAAGCTCTTCCTGACTCATCTTGATCATTTTAACAACTACACAGAAGATGTACTTAACCAGATGAAACCACGGATTTCTGAACATGAATGTAGAGCTGTTGATAAAGCAATCAAGGTCTGCCAGTCTCGTTCTAAATGTATGATGGAAATGAAACGTCGTCGTGGAAAGAATGGGGGGAGTCGTCGATGGGAATCAGGATGCCGCTGGAAGTAATCTAAAAGACACTCATAAAAAATCCTCTTTAAAATATTATAAGAGTTTTTCATCCCGACCGTATCTTTCCGGTTACTCATTCGTCTATATGAGAAAGAAAGGAGGTAATGAACATGGTACACGGAATGATGGGATGGGGAATGGGAATCGGATGGCTCACGATGATATTCTTCTGGGGAATGATCATAGCAGGAATTGTACTAATGGTAAAATGGATTTCAGTTCAGGGACAGGCT
>SOIS01000034.1 GCA_004375965.1 Candidatus Cloacimonadota bacterium
CTTTAGAAAAGGGAAACCAACTCTATCCCCCCTTTGAAAAAGGGGGATAGGGAGATTTATATGAAAAAAGAAAATTAACGAAATATTTATTAAAGTACTTAGGAAATACTGAGGAGTCATTGTGGAAGAGAAAAATGAGATTATTGGTGTTTGTGGTCTTATCTGTAGTGGTTGTGATATTTTCGAAGCATCAAAAAATCCTGAAATAGCACAAAAAATAGCAGACTGGTTTAAGAAAGAAAGAAACACAGACGTAAAACTTGAGGATATCTGCTGTCTGGGTTGTAAGGGTGACAGAACAAAACACTGGTCAGCAGACTGTTGGATACTACAATGTTGTGTAGATAAAAAAGGATTGGAGTTTTGCTCAGAATGTGAGGAGTTTCCTTGTGATAAACTTGTCGAATGGGCTAAAGGAAGTGAAAGATATAAGGAGGCATTAAACCGACTTAAAGAAATGAAAAATTAGATTTCATAGTAGAAAAACAGGTGAGGCCCGCCTACGCCTTGGCTTCTGCGGGTTGTTGTCCGCCGAAGTCCAAACGAAGGAGGACTTCCAACCTCACAACCGGCTGGGGTAAGGCAAGATGCCTTATCTGTTGTGTGTAGACATGATTCATCTTTTGGATATAAAATATAACCTATCTTATTTTACGTGGCACTAGTTATGTAAAGGAATATTAATGATACTGAAATTTGCAGTTATTATGTTTTCTTAGAGTAGTTTATCAATAATTAACTAAAGGAAGGAGGAAAAATGGATAATAAACTGTGCCATTTTGAAATTGCCTCAAGAGATGTTGAAAAGGCAATGAAGTTCTATTCAACTATTTTCAACTGGAAGATAAACTGGGATGAAAAAATGAATTATGGCATGATTGATACAGGCGCATATCCTGGGGGTGGTCTTGATAAAGCAAAGGAGGATCAAGAACCAGGCGTCAATCTCTATATTCTTGTTGAGTCAATTGAAGAGACCTTAAAAAATATTGAAAATAACGGCGGGAAGGTGAATGTAGCAAAAACGGAAATTCCCACAATTGGTTGGTTTGCACATTTCGCTGATCCGGACGGCAACGTGCTTGGAATTTATGAAAATCTAAAAAAGGATTAAGGGTAAGGGGATGAGATGCTATTAGCAATAAGCCAAAGGGCGGACACAGGTCAGCCCCTACAGACAATTCGCAGGTTAAAATCCTTTACTACTTTATTGACTTGAATAGTTTTCTTGCCTTTTCAATGTCTTTTGGTGTATCTACGCTCACTGTTGAATATTTTGTTTTAACAACCTTGATTTTGTAATTATTTTCGATGATTCTTAACTGTTCAAGTTTTTCGATCTCTTCTAATCGGGATTTCCTAAAATTGATAAATTTATAAAGGAAGTCCTTTCTGTAGGCATAAACACCTATGTGTATTAAAAAAGGATGAGGAATATTATTTCTTGCAAATGGTATAGGTAAACGGGAAAAGTAAAGAGCAAAGTCGTTCTTATCGATTGCAATTTTTACTGTGTCGGGACTGCTTACTAATGGGTCGTCAAAGGATACTATACTTGCAAGGGTTGAAACATTGAGATTGCCATCCTGCAACATTGATGAACAGAGTTTATTAATAGCACGAAAGGAAATAAGAGGTTCATCAGCCTGGATGTTAAGAACAATATCACACTCTATGTCACATACTGCCTCTGCAACCCTTTCTGTTCCTGATCTGTGCTTTTTTGATGTCATCAAAACCTCTGCACCAAATCTCTCTGCTTCTTCTTTAATCCTTTTGTCATCAGTCGCAATGGCAAGCCAATCCAATTTCTTTGCCTTTTTACTTCTTTCATAAACCCATTTTAGCATTGTTTTGCCACATATATCCCCAAGGACTTTGCCAGGAAATCGAGTAGAATCGTATCTTGCAGGAATTATTCCAATAATTTTGTAGGTTCGCTGTTCCTTCAATTTTATTTTCTTTTCATTAGATTTACTTAGTAGAATCCTTTTAATTTTGTGTTTCATCTTCAGTTATATTAGTTTTGTCTTGAGTTTCCTCTTTAGTTTTTGCATCAGTTTGGTCCTCTGTTTCTTCTGTATTTGAGATATCAGCTTCTTCTTTTGTTAAATAATCTTTATACTCAAGACTTTCGAGTTCTTTCTTAGCATTCTTTTCGCTCAGTATAATCCTTCTTGTTTTTGTGTTTATTTCAACAATCTTAAGATTGATTGGCTCTCCTGCATTGTATTTTTCTCCAGTTTTGTTAAAATCCTCTTTGTGAAGTTGTGTAAGGGGTACAAATCCCCTTATCTTATTATTTAATTCAACCACAAGACCTTTATCAATAACTTCTACTATTATTCCCTTAACAAGCGCACCTATACCTACATTTTTTGCAAGAATATCAAATGGGTCTTTTGCAAGCTGTTTTATCCCGAGTGAGATCCGTCTCCGTTCGGGGTCTATCTCAAGGACCAAACATTCTACCTTCTGCCCCTTTTCTAAGAAATGTTTGGGGTGTTTCAACCTGTCTGTCCAGGAGAAGTCAGAAATATGAATAAGACCGTCTATACCATTTTCTATTTCCACAAATGCACCAAAATTTGTAAGGGTTCTAATCTTTCCTGTAATTTTAGTCCCGACTGGATATTTCTCCTCTATCGCCTTCCATGGGTCTGGTTCCAGCTGTTTTAATCCGAGTGAAATGCGTT
>SOIS01000029.1 GCA_004375965.1 Candidatus Cloacimonadota bacterium
CCCTCGCATTGGAGATTCGGAGCTCTCACAAAGAATAGAAAGATGCTTGCTTGAGGCCTTTTTTAATGAGAGTAGCTCTTAAAGTTTCATCGGTCAAGATTCTATGCATAGCTTCGGCAATTTCGTCCACACTGTATGGATCCACCAAAAGAGCTGCATCACCAGCTATCTCAGCCATAGCACCATAATTGGAGGTAATAACGGGAACTCCATAAGACATAGCCTCAAGTATGGGTAGACCAAAAGTTTCGATCAGTGAGGGGAATGCAAAAAGACAGGCATTGCTATATATTGGCTTGAGCTTATTGTGAGGAACATAACCTTTAAAAATAACTTTGCCCTGTAAGCCTAATTCTTTCACTGTTTTTACCAGGGGAGAATATCCCCAACTTCTCATTCCACAGATAACTAACCTACATTTCATTTTGCTGGTTTCTATGAGCTTAGCAAAAGCGTGGAGCAATCTGGGTAAGTTTTTATGACTGAATAATTTTCCCACCCATAAGATATAGGGAAAACGACCTCCTGCCTCGTTTTGTTCAGAGAGTGAGTAGTTTTGACCCCTTGCTTCTAATATCTGATGCTCACTTCCGTGATAGATGACTTGAACTTTCTCTTTGGAGATACCCAAAAACCTAACGATATCCTCTTTGGAGCTACGAGAAACAGCAATGATAAGATTTGCATTCTGAGCGGAGCTCCTAAGCATAATCTTCCAATATTGACGCAGAACAGCAGGAATCATCTCTGGAATTGTAAAAGCACAAGTATCATGGATGGTAAGAACAGAGGGACAGGAAAGAACAAAAGGTGAAATATTTGCTGGAAAATGGAAAATGTCTATCTTATTTTTCCTTGCTAAAAAAGGGAGAATTATTTGTTCGTATAAAACTCGGATTGTTAAAGGTTTAACTGGAACGTTACAGATCACTGGTTGAAAGTTTTCCTGTTTTATCTGAAATAGATCTTTATTCCAAGGGGCAACGAATAGAGAATATTCATTTGACCTATCTATACGAGCTAGATTTTCAATTAATTTTCTTAAATAGGTCGGAGGTATTTCCCACCAGTTTCAGAAGGAATTACCGCTAAGGTATTTATACCTATCCTCAAATTCTTGATCCTCGCAAAAATAAGAAAATCAGAAGAAATGCCTTTTATTCTTTTAGTGCTAATTCCCTTACACTAATCCTGAATTCTTTAAACCAATGATAAATCTCGTTACTAGAAACTCTCCGCAATCTAGTTAAATCTTGTCTTTTTTTCCACATTCTGGGCAGACCTTTCAGGGCAGAAAAATATGCTCTAAGCAAAGTTAAAAAAAGTTCCCATTCGGAAAACTTTTCCCTAAATTTTCCTGCTGCTCCTTCGTGAGTCAGTGCCCCATAGAACTGCAACGATGTTCGCAATACCGTATAGTAAGGATTACATAGTAATACAGGGAGAGGGAAATATTTTATGGCAATCCATAGTCGATTTCGCTCAGCATGAAATGCTTTGAAAAGAGCATAAGGCGAGGTCGAGCCAGAATACTTATGATATATTACCGCCCCAGGAACATACATACACTTCCAACCCGCCAACCTTCCTCTTATGCCAATATCTGTATCATCGCTGTACGCAAAAAAATCCTTATCAAATTCTCCTATCTCATCCAACATCTTCTTTCTGTAAAGAGCAGCACATCCACTTGGCAGAAAAACTTCTTCTATATTATCATACTGTCCCTGGTCATATTCTAATCTTCCTCGTCCCCGATTCAGTCCATCCTTGTATATCAGGTGCCCTACATTATCAATTATTTTGGGATCATCAAGAGAAAGGATCTTTGAAGCACACATCCCAATTTTATCATCACTTTCCGCAACCTTTACTAATTCCTCTACCCATAAAGGATCAGCTTTGGTGTCATTATTTAACAACAGGATATATTTTCCAGAGGAATTTTTTATACCTATATTGTTGCCCTCAGCGAATCCCAGGTTAGCTTTATTTTCAATAAGCTTAATAAAATCACCAAAGTTATCTCTAATATAGTCTACAGAACCATCGGTAGAACCATTGTCTACCAAGATAACTTCAAAGTTTTTATATGTTTGTTTCTTCAGGGAAAGTAGGCACTCCTTAAGATATTGTTTTCCATTCCAATTTAAAATGATTACGGACACCAAAGGGTCTTCAGATTGGAGCAACATTTTATATATGGATAAACACGAAGCTAAGATTGGGCCAGAACCAGGGGTAAAACTATCTTTTTTCTTTGCTGTTTTGCAATGTTTCGAGATTTCGCAGTAACGTTGCCTGCAGTTCAGAGAAGCGGTTTCTTAAGGAGTCAAGGACCAGACTAACAAACAGTATAAGGATCCCCACAATGCATAAAAGAACCGTTATCAGGGTATGGCCAATTGCAAGAGTGCGGGTTTGGGAGAAGCGGTTAAGAGTAATTACCCCTACACCCATGCCACTAATAAGTATTAGGAGCCCGGGGATCCCCAAGTAAATGAGAGGTCTTCTCTCAACCATCATCCTCATGATTCTGTTCAAGACACTTAAGCCATGAGCTAGAGGATTCCGTTTTGCTTTTCCATCGTAATGGACTTTAACGGGAACTTCCAAAATCTTAAGACCCTTTTCCCTCATAACAAGCTGCATCTCAGACTCTACCGATAAACCCGTTTCTTTCA
>SOIS01000188.1 GCA_004375965.1 Candidatus Cloacimonadota bacterium
TTGAGAATCATATAAGCGGTAAAATTCAAGTCGGAAAATTTGTAGTGATAAAATAGACGACTGTCTAAGATATAGATAATTTACGAAATACAGGAAAGGAAACAAATAAAGATTCCTTTCCTGTATTTCATTTAAACATCAGAGTTCGATCCCAATCGCTCACCCCCCTCCTATCAAGTAAAAGAAAAAAAAGGCGGCAACCGGACTCGAACCGGTGAATAACGGTTTTGCAGACCGTCGCCTTAGCCACTTGGCTATACCGCCATTAATCAATATAAGCAAAATGGAGCGGGAAACGGGACTCGAACCCGCGACATCAACCTTGGCAAGGTTGCGCTCTACCAACTGAGCTATTCCCGCTTACTACGACAGTCTAACACTAGCAAAAATAAAAGTCAAGCGTTTTTTTTGCTTCGCTTTGCTTTGCTGCGCTTCGCATGATTACACTGATTATAAAAAGATTACATAGATTAAAAATCTTCTTCATCTGTGTAATCGTATCTGTTATGTGTGTAATCAGAATTTTAATTTTTAAAATTAAAATTCTCTTGACATCCTTTTTTAACTTTTATACTATACCACTGTGAAAAGAGAAAAATCCCTTCCTGTTATTATTGGACCTACCTGTGTAGGGAAAACCGATTTTTCTGTTGAACTCGCTCTTTCTTGCGATGCAGAGGTTATCTGCTGTGACTCAAGACAGGTCTACATTGGAATGAATATAGGAACAGCCAAAACTCCATATTATATACAGCAGATAATTACTCATCATCTCATAGATGTTGTTTATCCTGATGAGGAATTTAATGCTCAACTTTGGGCAACACGTGCAGAAAAGTCCATTAAAGAAATTCTGAAAAAAAACCGCAGACCTCTCATTGTGTGTGGAACAGGTCTTTACCTATCTGCACTCACTAATGGATTTTTTTCACTTCCTGAGATAACAAAGGAGAAAAAAAAAGAAATAGAGTTCAACATAAATGAAATAGAAAAGCAATCCTCCATGTATGATTATCTAAAAAAAATTGATAAAGAAAGTGCTTCAAGGATCAATCCAAATGACAAATACAGGATAAAAAGGGCTATCGAGATATACCTATTAACAGGAAGGTCCGCCTCTTATCATAGAAAAAAAACTAAACAAAAGAAAAAAGAGAGTGTTTGTTATATTGGTCTTACAATGGATAGGAAAGAATTATACAGGAGAATAAATCAGAGGGTCGACAACATGGTAACCAATGGGTTTGTGGAGGAAGTGGAACATCTTCTCTCACTCGGTTATGATGAATATCTTACAGCTTTTCAGGCTCCTGGATACAAAGAACTAATCCAATTTTCAAGAGGTAACTTATCACTGCAGGATGCTATTTCTGAAACAAAAAAGAGAACGAGAAACTATGCAAAAAGACAGTTTACCTGGTTCAGCAAACTAAAAGGAGTAAGCTGGTTTGATGTATCTCTTGGCTACAAAGAAATTTCTAAAAAAGCAAGAAACCTAATCGTTCTCTGAGTAAGTTTTCAGGACCTATAAAAATATAGAAACAGGACAAATGACCTATTATAAATATCTGATAGAAATTTACAATGATTGAAAAAGATCGGTTTCGTTTTATCGATAAACAACTAATTCTTTTTACTCTTTTAATTTCAGCTATTGGACTCTTAGTGATTTATAGTGCAACACAAACCATAAACCATAGTCTCTTTTATAAACAAATAATATGGGTCACTATTGGAATGTTTTTTATGTTCGTTATCATCTTTATCCCTCGAAAATTTCTTTACACTTTCTCCTACTGGATATATATAACCTCTGTGATTTTACTCATTCTACCTCTTTTTTTGGACCATTCTTCTCAGGCAAAAAGATGGATCGATTTCTATTTCTTCCAGTTTCAGCCATCGGAATTTGCAAAACTCGGTTTGATATTGGCACTTGTTGCCCTCTTCTCTTCTAAAAAAGAGAGCATTTCTCATCCAGGTGAACTTGTTCTCCCTTTTGTAATTACACTAATCCCTTTCCTACTTGTCCTTATTGAGCCCGACCTTGGCACTGCAAGTGTTTATCCAGCAATTCTAATTTTTATTCTCTTTGTGAAGGGGATCAGATTAAAACTTGTTCTTTTTATCCTCACACCTTTCCTCAGTTTTCTTACTGCTTTCCACTGGTTTAGCTGGTTTGTTTTTATAATTATTTTGATTATCTTCCTTTCACTATACAGACAGGGTTTTGTATATTCTTTCAGCCTCTTTGCTGCAAACTCCCTTGTGGGAACTGTCACACCAATAGTCTGGAAACACCTTAAACCGTATCAACAGCAAAGAATTCTCTCTTTTATAAATCCAGGTGCTGATCCAAGGGGTGCTGGTTGGCATATACTGCAATCGAAGATTGCAATCGGGTCGGGAGGTATCTGGGGTAAAGGTTTCCTTCAGGGCACACAGAATAAGCTCTTCTTTCTTCCCGAACAGCATACAGACTTCATCTTTTCTGTCCTTGGAGAGGAATGGGGATTTATAGGAGTGTTCATTGTCCTGTCACTCTTTCTCCTTCTTATTATAAGAATTATTATAATTATGAGAAGTACACGTAGTGAATGGGGGATTCTTCTTTTGTCCGGCATCGCAGGCTACTTTATATTTCAGATATTATTGAATATAGGAATGTGCATTAATATTCTTCCAATTGCAGGTATTCCTCTCCCCCTGATGAGTTACGGGGGAAGTCAGACTATTTTATCATTCATCCTTGTTGGGATTGCTCTCAATATAGGATATAATAGATATGAATACTAAATCACAGAGTACTCAAAGAGTGAAAACCTGAAATCCTAAATCCTAATGACGAAAAAAACAACGATTCCAAAACACCAAAATCAAACCGTTCATTTATCTCATTTTGACCAATCTTATTTGTATAGATAAGAATGCATAAATATTTATCTATGTGGAAAGATAAATTAATTAAATCTTGCAAACAGCAGTCTCAAACAGTCAATCAGTCATTTATTAATTTCATTTTTCCTCCATTTTGTCCAATTTGCGAAAGCGAATTAAAACACACTGAACGGTTCATTTGTGAAGATTGCTATTCGCATATTAAAACAATCGAATCCCACTTCTGCAGAAAATGTGGAGCACCACTTGAGGAAAAAAGGAAAACATGTAAATACTGCAAAGGCATTACGTTTCATTTCTCAAAGGTGAGGGCGCTTGGAACGTTCTCAACACCACTTATTGAAATGATACATCTTCTGAAATATGAACGGAAAACACTTATTGGTAATCGTCTCGGTATCCTGCTGGGAAATCTTTTTCTTTCTGATCCTGAACTCTTACTGACTGATATGATACTACCTGTCCCGCTACACAGGACCAGAATAAGAGAAAGGGGTTACAACCAAAGTACGCTGCTTGCAAAAATGGTTTCATCAATCTCAGGTAAGGACTTATGTCTGGATGCTGTTGTTCGAACAAAAGCAACAAAATCACAGTCCAAACTTGACCATGAAGAGAGACTAATAAACCTTGAGGATGCCTTCCGTGTCGTTCTTCCTGAAATAATAAAGAATAAGACAGTAGTTGTAGTGGATGATGTTTTGACAACAGGGACAACGCTTGATGAGATAACAAAAACACTTCTTAATTCAGGAGCGCAAAGTGTCTATGGACTTATCCTTGCAAGGGCTATTAGTGTTTAAAGAAAGCGTATAGATTATTCAAGGATAAACCCTGTTAGAAAATGAATTTTCTAACGGGGTAAAGGAAAAAAATTAAAAGTGAAAACAACAAATAACTACAAATAACAATTTATATGCAATAATTCAAAATTATAAGCTAAAACTATAGCATGAAAAAGAAATACTTAATATCGTTTCCTATGATAGCATTCTTTCTGCCCTTTATAATCTATATTTATACCATTAACCCGAAGATCGGATTTATCGATGCTGGAGAATTGATTACTGTTTGCAAAACACTCGGTGTTGCCCATCCAACAGGATATCCTCTTTTCACGATACTTGGAAGAGTATTCTCTACCTTATCCATTGGAAGCGTTGCCTTCCGAGTAAATATTATCTCAGCAATCTTTTCATCCCTTGCTTCGCTCTTTCTCTTCCTATATCTCTTTAAGAAAACTAACAATCCTCTTCTTTCTTTTTCAACATCACTTATCTTTGCATTCTCTCGAATAGTATGGCATCAATCCACATCTGCAGAGGTTTACTCAATTACCTTCTTCTTCCTCACCCTTCTTTTGTTTTTGCATTCAAGTCAAATAAAGAATAGATTAATACTTATTTCATTTGTTTCAGGGCTCTCCCTCACAAACCATATGATAATTATCACCTTCCTCATCCCTTTCTTTATCTACCTTCTTGTAAGAAAGGAAATAAAGAATATTAAAGGTTTTCTTCTTTTTGCCATATTTTTAATTCTTGGTGCATCCCTCTACCTCTATCTCCCCATACGGGGAAATCTCTATCCAATATTAAACTGGGGACGACCTGTAAATCTCGAGCGGTTTTTATGGCACGTTACTGGAAAACAGTACAGGGTATGGATGTTCACAGGAAATCTGACTGTGATTAAGGCAAACCTCATCAACTTCTTAAAACTCATTTTATTTCAGTATACACCATTTATCATTCCACTCGCCTTAGTAGGGATATTCTATCTATTTACCATTTCAAAAACAAATGCTCTCTTCCTTATAATCCTTCTCCTTGTTAATCTCATCTATGCAATCAATTATGAAATACCAGACATTGAACCATATTTTATTATATCCATTCTCATCTATACAATCTTCATATGCTTTGGATTTCTCTTCTTAACGAAGAAGCTTAAATGGATAGGAAACCTTTCACCTATTTTGCCCCTTCTCGTACTGCTCTTTAATTTCCATACAGCAAGTGAAAGGGGTAACTATATTGCTTATGACATGTGTAATAATCTATTCTCTTCAGTTAAAGAAAATGGGATCGTTATAACAAACTTGTGGGATTATTATTCCCCAGCACTCTATCTTAAACAGATTGAAGGAGTTAGAAAAGATATAGTAATGATAGATAAGGAACTTTTAAGGAGGAGCTGGTATTTTGACTATCTACAGAAGGAATATCCCTGGCTCATTGAACATTCAAGGAAGGAAGTTGAATCATACCTTGAACTACTTGATGATTTTGAACACGCACGGCTAAAAAGACCTGAAGAGATACAGAGACGCTTTATAATAATGATAAATAGTTTCATAGAGAGAAACAAAGAGAAACGACCCTGTTACATCACCTTTATCAACGGTGCTGACAGGGATGCTCCTTTTATTGCGCAGGATTATATGAAGATACCTACAGGCATTACTTACGAAATTTCAAAACTACCTGATACAACATATTTTGATTATTCAACTCTCACGTTGAGGGGTATTTTTGAAAAACGACCTTATAAGGATGAACGGACACTTCACAACCTTAAAGTATACCCGGAGATGAGTTTTAAAAGAGGGATATATCTACTTCAGATGGGACGTTTTCGTTCATCTATAAAAACATTTGAATTTGCAGCAAGATGGGACGAGACTAAAGCAGCATCGCTTTCATATCAGGGCGCAGCCTATCTTTTCCTTGACCAGTATGATACCGCTCTCTCCTCCTTACGGAAGGCACAGAAACAGAAACCCGATGATAAAATGCTCATGCAAGCTATAATGATGATAGAAACAGGCAATACAGACAAACTCAAACAAGAATTCAAAAAACTACTGGGAATCCGTATCTCTCTGGATAATTTTCCCTTGACTTCCACTAAAAAATAATCTATAGTTAACAAATTAATTTTCTTGTTTTTGCACTACTCAAAGGAATCATATATGTGTGGAATACTCGGCATTATTGGAAAAGACAATGTAATTGAAGAACTTGTTACTGGACTCCTTACTATTCAACACAGAGGACAGGATGCTGCTGGTGCTATAACTTATAACAGAAGGTTTAATCTTAAAAGGGGATTAGGTCTTATTCAGAATGTATTCAATAAGAAGAATATGGCAAGATTGCAGGGCAGTTCTGGACTTGGTCATGTGAGATACCCTACTATAGGCACATACGAAGTGACAGAGGCACAACCTTTTTATGTAAACACACCTTTTGGAATCGCCCTTGCTCACAATGGCAATGTCATAAACTATAGAGAACTAAAAAAAGAACTCGAAAAGAAGGAATTCAGATACATAAATACAAAATGCGATGCAGAACTAATACTGAATACTCTCGCTGCCCAACTCTCCCACTTCGGAAAATTTACTGTGGATAATCTTTTCAATGCTGTAGATAAAACCTTTGATGCTATTAGGGGAAGTTATTCAGTAATATCGATCATTGGTGAGAAGGGTTTCCTTGCATTCAGGGACCCCCATGGCATTAAACCCCTAATTTATGGAAGAAAAGAGAGTTCCTATGCCTTTGCTTCAGAGAGTGTAGCCCTCAATGTTCTTGGTTATGATGTTATTGATGATATAGCACCTGGGGAAGTAGTCTTTATTGACAGAGATAAAAATGTTCATCGAAAAAAATTGCGAAAAACGACCCATACACCATGTATATTTGAATGGATATACTTTGCCCGACCCGATTCAATTATTGATGGAATAAGTGTATATGAAGCACGGTTTAGACTTGGAAAAAGGCTTGCAGAAGATGTAAGAAAGAGGAACATCAGACCAGATGTTGTTATCCCAATTCCCGACACCTCAAGAGCAGCTGCACTCGCACTTGCAGATGAGCTCGGTGTGAGTTACAGGGAAGGGTTGATTAAGAACAGATATATTGGCAGAACTTTTATTATGGCAACACAAACACAGAGGATGAGCGCTGTAAAAAAGAAACTCAACCCAATAAAAAGCGTTATTGATAACAAGAAGGTATTACTTGTAGATGACAGTATTGTGAGAGGGAACACATCAAAGGAAATCGTTAATCTCATACGGGAAACAGGCGCTCGTGAGATCTACTTTGCTTCATACTCCCCCCCGCTCAGACACCCCTGTTTATACGGTATAGATATGCAGATGAAAAAAGAATTTGTTGCTAAGGAAAAACCTATCGATAAAATAAAAGAAACCATCGGCTGCGATGAATTAATCTATCAGACAATGGATGGGCTTCTCAGTTCCCTTCAGCTTGAGTGTAAAAAAGAATTCAGGTATTTCTGCACTGCCTGTTTTGATGGGAATTATCCAACAAAAGTGGATGAAAAGGTATTCAAGGAGATTGAGGAAGATAGGATTGAAAGCAAAAGTATTATTAAGTAATGGACTTGCTTTTTTACTTTTCATCTCCTGCACAAAAGAATCCATAAACATAGAGAACACAGATTTACCCTCTCCTCTCGATTTACTATACGAGTCAAGTATAGTACTTGACGTAAAACAATTTTCACCTGAAAAAATCATTTGTGATATAAAAGGGAATATTTATATCAGTGGAAATAGAAGACGACTTATCCTTGTCAAAGACAATAGAGAAGTAGAGGAGATGAATATACAAGAAATATATCCCTGTGAAATCTTGGATATCGACACGGATGGTTTCGACATCTTTCTTCTTGACAGAATGAACAGGAAGATCTGGACTGTTAAAAGAGAAAAGGTTTTAGAAAAAGGATTCGCGCTTGAATCAAGACCTCTTTTCTTCAGTGTCTCAGAAAATGGACTCTTTACAGTCATCTACAGCAACAGAAGGGAGTTTTACATTTTCTCAAGAACGGAAAAAAGGTTCAGTGGTTTTCTGCTTGAAGAGGGTGTAATGGAAGGAGATGGTGGGGCAATTCTGTTCCGAAAAAACAGCATATATTTTGCAAACAAGAAAAAGGATAGGGTAGAATTTTCTCATCTATACAATCCATCAAAAAGATTATTTTTAGATGTTAAATCTCCAAGCTCACTCGCTATCGACCGTTGGGAAAACCTTTTTGTTGCCTCACAAGAAGGCATAGTTTTCATTACGAAAGACGGTAAGGGAAAAAGATTACTTTCAAAAGAAATGCAAATGGCAAAAATCTCTATAAGTAAAGAAAAAATATATATACTTAATTTAGAAGAAAAAAAGATAGATGTTTTTAAGATTATTTATACTTCTACTGATTCAAACATTTCCGAGTGGTAATGACCCACCTCTTTTCAATAATTCAATCAAGCTTTCTTTAAAGAAGGTAATTATTGTAGGAGAGGATAGGAAGGGGCCTTATAAACTCCCGGATATTTTTATACTAAAAAATTCTGAGATTGCAATAAAGGATACTATTACACTTGAAAGAGAAAGGGACTATTTCTTAAACACAAAAACCGGTACGATCCTTTTCTTCGAATCACTTAAAAAAGAAGATAAGGTAACTATCTCATATCATTACTTTCCATTTACTATAAAGAAGGAATATAAAAGAAGAAGTATAGGTTCATTTATGCAGGGAAAACCTGTGTTAAAGGAAGAAAAGATTCGGAAAGATACTACTAAAAAATATGAAAAGACAGGGATTACTATCGGGGGTGCAAAAACATTTAGCATTGGGATGAATTCATACGGTGGTTTCTCTTTTGACCAATCACTAAGGGTAAATATAACAGGAGAAATTACAAAAGGACTTTCTATCAGTGGAGTGCTTTCAGATGAAAATACGCCTCTTGAGCCAGAAGGAACAACAGAATCGCTTGAAGAACTAGACAGGATATATGTTACAGTGAAAGGAAGAGGTATCGGAGCAACACTTGGTGATTACATCCTTCATTACAAAACTCCAACAACCCCAGTCATACAAAGGGACCTTCTCGGTGTAACAGGTAATATTAAGAGAGGTGGGACAGATGTAAATGTAGCATATGGAATACCACGTGGAAAGTTCCATTCATTACATATAAAAGGTATAGAAGGCAAGCAAGGTCCGTATCAACTTACAAGCCCAGAAGGCGAAGAAGACATTGTTATTGTCTCCAGGACCGAAACTGTTTATCTTGACGGTTTTCTTATGAAAAGGGGTGAGAAAAACGACTATATAATTGACTACAGTCTGGCACAACTCATATTCACTTCGAAAAGATTAATTACAGAAGAGAGTGATATTGTCGTGGAGTTTCAGTATACGAAAATAGGTTTTAGAAGAAGTCTATACTCTACAAGAGTAGATTATAAAAAATCAAATTATAATGTAGGATGTTTTTTTATAAGAGATGGAGATGAAATCACACAAACAGAGGGTTTTGAACTTACAAAAGAGAGGAAAGCTTTCCTTGCAAGCATTGGTGATGATACAACAATGAACTGGATGGGGAGCGGAGTCTATGTCGGGGAAGGAAAAGGCGATTACAGTTTTTCCGATTCCTTTTATGTATACAGAGGATACAGAGAGGGTGAATGGAACGTTTCATTTACGTATGTGGGCGATGGAAAAGGTGATTATGTCTATAGTGACACTCTCTCTGGATTCGTTTATGTAGGCTACAGTAGTGGTGACTATGTAAGTAAGATAAGGTGTCCACTTCCTGATCGGGTATACACTACAGGATTTGATATAGGCTTTAATGATGGAAAAAATTTGAAACTCCAGGGTGAACTCTTCGGTTCTGATTATGACAGAAATATTCTCTCATCTATTGATGATAATGATAACAAGGGATACCTTACTGACCTGAATGGAAACCTGAACCTTGTGAAATCAAAATGGGGAGATATGAATATACTCGGTGGCTACCGTTACAGGAACAAAAACTTCGAACCGCCATCAAGAATGGAAAAGAAAGATTTTGAGGAAAGATGGAATATAAGAAGTTCAACTGGAATGGAGGAGATAAAAAACGGAGGGATTGTATATAGTAAGGAAAATCTTTTTCTCTCCAAAGCAAACGTATCTTCACTCAAGAGGGAAAATAGTAAAGCTACACTCAGAGAAGGTGTTTTTTACTTGAGAAGGAAGAACCTACCAAACGTGGATATTACATCAAGCACAGTATCCATACATGGTGATACGTTGCTTAGGAGCGTAAAAAAAACCGATGTAACTATCGCATATTCGGTCTGGAGAATACTGCCTAAAATCTTTGCCACACAGGAATTAAGGAATGAATCGAGAAGGAAGAGATGGAGAGAAGGTGGAGGTGAACTTGGATTTCTCTTGTTGAAAAATTCGAAACTTGTTTTCGGATACAATAAAAGATCCGATGAGATATACAATAGAAATGAAGAAGGCTATGAAAGGGAATCAAGAACAATAACTAAAAAGTTAGTTTTTGAAACAGAAGAGACAAATATCTTCAAAGGTAGCCTCAATGTAACCTCACGTGAAAGAAGATTCACTCCTCATTTTCCTGGTGAAAACACTGAATTGCTATTCATTGAATTTGCGACCCATTCTGTCTCATTTATGAGAAGGCTTGACATTGAAACAAACTACTCTGTAACAGGAAAAAATTCCGTTGTCTTTAAGGAGATATTCTACGAGGTGAAAGAAGGAACCGGAGATTACAGTAAAGATCCTACAACAGGACAGTACTATCCGGATACCCTTGGAAACTATAAAAGAAAAATAGACCGAATCGGAGAAGGAAACCCTGTAACTGCCCTCAAGACATACATAAGAGTTGGGATTACACCTGCAAAAATTATCAGATGTAACCTCACTGCAAGCATAACAGAAGAGAATAAGGGAAGCGAAAAAATGCCTATATATACACTAAGACTGAAAAGATTTCTGAATGATTCATTAACTGTAAAAGGAAGACAAACTCTTGATGGAAACATATCACTATATCTCCTTAAATCAACATCTTTTTCTTATTCACTCAATTTCCTGAAAGGGTTAAATAACGAGCTGGTCACAAGAGCAAAAAGGGATTATTCGGACAGGAATGAATTCCGTATTGAACAAAGATTGACAGAGAAGAGTAAGATATCACTTGAATATTCAAGGAAGCGAAGAATTGAGGAACGTGTTGAAGGGGGGCTTGAGAAAAGCGAAAGAAAAGAGGAATTCTCTCCTGAATATTCTCACTATCTTTTAGACAACTTTGAAGTAAGGATTAAAGCAAAAACAGGAAATGTCAAAATTGAAGAGCCCTTATGGTACAGCCAACTCGGAGTTATTAATATAAAAACAGAGGGCATATCGCCCTCGTTAGACTATACAATAAAAAATAGTGCAATAATAGATGCTTGTTTTACTGTAACGAGGAACTCCATACCAATACATGAGGATGACCTTCCTTATGATGTCAAAAGTTTTTATCCCGTAGGCATAACCACTGACTGGAAAATAGGAACCAATATCTCAATATCAAGTATGTTCTCTATGAACATTTCATACAACGGGCTAAACAGACCAGATAAGAAGACGATGCATTCCGCAAATGCAGAACTCCGCGCCGATTTCTAACATTAATAAAAATAACCATGTGTATCTGCCCTTTTTTGTTAAATTGGGTGTTAGCAGGGGTATCGAAATTCCTCAAAACCACAAAACAGGCGGGTCTTCCAGCCTCGCTTTTCAGAAATGAAAAAACTTGTTGACATATACATCGGTCTGTAATATTATTGTATAAAATGAGAAAGGGTACAAGAATATTAGGTACAAAAGGATTTATCCTCAATTAACTGCTAATATAAACGGGTAAGGCAAAGCAACAAATTTCGCAATAAAACATTATCAACTAATGGATTTTTAATAAAGTTTTTCAGGAACAATTAAAACAATAAGTATAGAAATCATAAAATCATCAAGGAGGATATCATGCCAGTGAAAAAATTAAGGGATTTTCTGGACAGTCATAGCATTAAGTACGTGACAATCAGTCATTCGCAGGCATATACAGCCCAAGAAATTGCGAGTTCCGCTCACATCCCGGGAAAGGAATTGGCTAAAACAGTAATGATCAAGATCGATGGTAAAATGGCTATGGCTGTTCTTCCTGCTTCTTACAAAGTAGATTTCGATCTTTTGAAAAAGACCATTGGAGCGAGCAAGGTTGAACTTGCCAGTGAAAAAGAATTTCAAGACATATTTCCGGAGTGCGATGTCGGTGCTATGCCACCGTTTGGAAATCTTTATGGAATGGAAGTTTTTGCAGCAGAAAGTTTGTCCGAAGATGAAGAGATCACATTCAACGCAGGTTCCCACACAGAACTGATTAGATTGGCATATAAAGATTTTGAAAGATTGGTAAAACCAAAGGTTTTGAAATTCTCGTTCTAATAAGGTTGTCCTTAATTCTCAAAAGATGATAAACAAAAATCTTACAGGAAGGTGCGGGCACTATTGCGGTGCGTGTTCCATCTATCGAGCATGTGAGGATGGTGGCGAGCTGTTAAAAGTGATGGAAAAATCTTGTCCTTCTGATAGAAATCTTTACTGTGAGGGATGTCTGTCAGTAGATGAAACTTGTTGGCCTTATAATCATTGCAAAAGACGTGAGTGTTTAGATTCGAAAGGGTTTGAGTTTTGCTATGAGTGTGATGAGTTTAATAAAGGTGGATGTGAAGAATGGAAAAGATTAGCAGAAGCACACATTAAAATTGGGATGGATATCCGTGAGAATCTACTATTCATTAAATCTAAAGGGGTAGAAAAGTGGTTGGAAAAACAAGATAAAAAATGGAGATGTCCCACCTGTGGAAAACCGATTAGCGAAGAAGAGAAATGTTACCAGTGCGGTGCAAAATTAAGAGAAAAGCCTTTGGCTTAACATAATTGTGATAAAAGTTTCAAACTGAAAAATACGGTAAAGCGACTTCATCTCAAAAAAAACCTTGACAAAGAAAACATTTAGTGTCAATATTTATAAACCCTAACAAAAGAGGTTTTTATGAAACATACATGTAAGATTACGTTCATATCTTTTGTTCTCTTCTTTATCCCCCTTATACTTTCAGCAGGAACATGGACACTTATAGGTCTTGATGGCCTAAATGTACAGGCAATTGACGTGCATCCTGAGAACCCTGATACCATTCTTGCTTCAGCCAATTCTACTATCTATCGCACTACAAATGGAGGCTCAACCTGGCAAACAGTACCATCAGGAATACCAGCAAGAGAGATTCTTTTCCATCCAGTTTATCCAGATACTGCATTTGCTGTTATGGGAATTGGGAGTTATTCTGACGGCATCTACCGTTCACTAAACGCTGGAGAAAGTTTCGACATACTTAACTTTTTCTCCTGGGCTACATCTATTGAAATTCCTATTTTTCCACAAGGTCATATGTTAGCTGGTCTTGATTCATCTGGAGGGGTATGGAAAAGCACCGATGAGGGTCAAACCTGGTTTCCATATTCTGACAGCCTTGGTGATATGAATGTAATTTCACTATTTAGTATTGAGCCTTATGCTGGAGCCCATTCTCCGTTTGCTGGGACCAGAACAGGCATCTATTACTGGGGTCCCGGAAACCACTGGGTTAAATCTAATTCTGTAAACTTACCATGTGTCTCAATGACAGGTGATTTAATTGGCAACCCTATCTATGCTGCTCTCGATGGTGGGAGTTGGTCAGATGGTGTCTATAAATCAATAGACTACGGAATAAACTGGAATGTCTCATGGTTTTGGGTATACATCACCTCTGTATTGGCAAATCCTTTAAATAGCCAGACTGTCTTTGCTGCTGATTCAGGATATGGGGTTATAATGACCACAAATGGAGGTGACGATTGGGTAGAAATAAATGAGAACCTCGGTGATTTGCGTGTCAATGACCTTGCTATGAGCCGCTCTGATACTTCGCATCTTTACGCTGCCACCTGCACCGGCGTATACTGTTACAATTTTGCTCCAGGGATTATGCAAGAAGACGAGAATAGAAACACAAAATTTACAATAAAACTACGAACAATAGCAACATGCGGTTCACCGTTCTCCATTACCTGCTATGCTCCGAATGGGATGAACGGGAAAGAAATCCTTTTAACCCTTAGGGACATAACGGGAAGAAAATTAATAGCCAGGGAAGAGGTTATTAAATCAGCAAAAACAGAGTTTAGTTTCGAACTTCCTCATTCAAGCGGAATCTATTTTCTAACTGTAAATACAGAAGGAATGAGTTTTAGTGAAAAACTTGTAGTGTTAAAAAAATAAAATAATAAGGGAAAGACAAAATACAGGTTATAAGACAGATAAAGGATGTATGATGTATAATTGGGGATAGAAACCAAATCATTTTGTGCTGGAAGAAAGTGCTTCATAATGGAAGCTATTAAGAAACATAATTGTTTTGATTCTGAAATACTTATGGAGAAGTTTCCAGCGAATTAACACTCCAAACAAACAAGATAATTAAACGAACATATTTAGGTAGTCAAACAAACGATTTTTTCTCTTGAATAAACCCCTTTCTTAGTCTATACTAAAAAGACGATTATGAAAAGCGGAACCAAAGATACAGCTTTCTTTTTAACTGCGATTATCCTTGACCTTATCGCTTTATGTGCTGCTTTCTCATTTAGTTACTGGTTACGTTTCTCCACCCATCTTATCCCTGTAAGTAGAGGTATTCTTTCATATCAATACTTTCTGTTTATTTCCTCACAGATTATCGTTATATGGATTCTTGTAGGTTACTTTGCAGGCGCTTACGATACGAAGAAGATTTATCCCCTTCCTGAACAATTTTATGACATATTCAGAAATACCTTAATCTCCATAGTAATTGCACTAGCATTGAGTTTCTTTTACAGGCCATTCTCCTATTCAAGAGCTGCCCTGATATTTGCTTTTTTCATCATCCATATCTTTGTTAGTACTGAAAAAATGCTTTTTCGTACCCTTAAAACATACCTTTTTAAGAAAGGCAAGCTTCTCAGTCGTATCCTTATAGTTGGAGAAAATCCTATATTACAAAGAGCTATTGATGTAATAAGAAATGATAAGGAGCTGGGGTTTGAGATTGTGGAGGTAATCGAAAACATAAAAAGGAATGGAAAAGGAAGTTTCAACAGCGAACTAAACAAAATTTCTGAGAAGGTAAAAAATTACAATATAGAGTTTGTAATTATGGCTTTTCCTTTTGAAAGACATAAAGAGATTAAAGAGGTTCTCCTCCATTGCAGGGACCTGCATATTAACTTCCTCTTTGTCCCTGACCTTTTTGAGATAATGATATCGAAGGTACATGCGCTTGACCTAAATGGTATGCCCTTTTTTGTTCTGAGACAAGCACCACTCGATGGATGGTACGGATTTGTTAAAAGAATAATTGATATTGTTTTCTCGAGTCTTTTTCTTATTATTACCTCTTCGCTCTTTATAATAATTCCCATTATTATTAAAATTAACAGCAAGGGACCTATCTTTTATCTACAGAAAAGGGTTGGTAAGAATGAGAAAATATTCAAAATAATAAAATTTCGCTCAATGTCTCATAATGCAGAGCAGAAAACAGGTCCTGTATGGGCTAGCGGTAAACGGGATTCAAGGATTACAAGTATTGGAAGGATCCTGAGGACAACTCACTTCGATGAAATCCCACAACTTCTGAATGTCCTCAAAAATGATATGAGTCTTGTTGGTCCAAGACCAGAAAGACCAGTCTTCGTAAAAAAACTTAAGAATCAGGTAGATGGATATATCCTTCGGCACGCAGTAAAACCAGGATTAACAGGAATTGCTCAACTTGAACACAAACCTGATACTTCAATTGAAGATGTTAAAATAAAACTACAATATGATAGATACTATATGGAGAATGCCTCTTTCAAGCTTGATTTTATTCTGATCGCCCGAACCATCTTCACGCTGGCAAAGAGAAGAAGACACTAAATAACCACAAAGGTTCATTTAGGTAGATTATTGTCTTGTTCATCTTATTAGTCCGATTGGTCTTATTAGTACAAAATGAATTTTCAGCAACACCAAGATTAAAAAAATGCAAAAACCACAAATCCATATAGTTCTTGGAACTAGACCTGAAATTATAAAGCTATCCCCGGTTTTATCAGAGTTCAAAAGACGAAGGATAAGATACAAACTTATCCATACAGGACAGCACTATTCCTTAAATATGGATAAGATCTTCTTCAAAGATTTGATGATACCGGAACCCGACTATCTGCTCGGCGTTGGACCTGGACCCCAAGGAAGTCAGACTGGAAAAATCCTCATTAAAATCGAAAAGATTTTTTTGAAAGAGAGACCTGATGTTGTTCTTGTCGAAGGCGACACAAATTCTGTTTTTGCCACTGCCCTCGCTGCTACAAAACTCAAAATAAAACTGGCTCATGTCGAAGCAGGTTTAAGAAGTTTTTACGGAGAGATGCCAGAGGAGATAAACAGAATTCTGACCGACCATATATCCGATTACCTTTTTGCCCCTACTCAAATATCGAAAGAAAACCTACTTAATGAAGGAATTGATAAAAGTAAGATCTTTGTAATTGGGAATACAATTGTAGATGCAACATTAAAAAATATAAGTATTGCTGTGAAGAAATCAAAAATACTCTCACGACTGAATGTCTTGAAAGATAACTATTTTTTGCTTACACTTCACAGAATGGAAAATGTTGATATTAAGGAAAGATTGAAAGATATTATTTCTTCTATAAAGGAATTGTGTAAAAATTATCTCGTTGTTTTTCCTGCTCATCCAAGAACTACTAAAATGATTAATGAATTTAATCTTACAAAGAACGTTAAAAAAATTAAAAATCTTAGGGTTATAGATCCAGTAGGATACTTAGATTTCCTCAAGCTTGAAGCAAATGCTCGGCTTGTTTTAACAGATTCCGGTGGCATTCAGGAGGAAACCTGTATACTGAATGTTCCCTGCGTAACCCTAAGGGAAAATACAGAGAGACCTGAAACCATTACAGTAGGGTCAAATGTTATTGTCGGCTTGAAACAAAAAACCATCATTGATGGTGTTCATAAGATGTTGAAGAAAAAAAGAAATTGGAAACACCCTTTTGGTGACGGCAAATCCGGTCAGAAGATTGTTGATATTCTAATCAAAGTATAAAATGATGGGGTATAAGGGAATGGGAGGTAGGCATTCTTTTGTTCGTTTTTAAATCAGCCAAAGCTAAAAAAACTCAAAGCCTCCGTCTTAACTTTATGACATCTTTTAAGAAAAGTTTATAGGTTTAATTCCTCAGAATTTTACTATCCTATATGGCTTATATCTCTATTTCTTTATACCTTTGTAGAGCATCATAAAATGCATTCCAGAAAGGATCAACCTTTGGATGCTCTAATCTTTTCTCTTTTCCACTCTCTACTAAAAGCATACCGAATTTTGAGTCAATCAATTCTCCAACGATTGATGCCTTTATTTTATTCTCTAAAAGAACTTCCATTACCTTTTCAGCTTTCTTTTCCCTGCATGTAATGATTAAGGTTCCTTCGCTAATTGATTTATATGGATCAATTTTGAAGAGGTTGCAAATTTCAGTAACGCATTCCTCAACAACAATTTTTTCTTTATTGATTTTTACACCCACTCCTGCTGCCAGGGCAATTTCATAAACTCCTCCCCAAACCCCACACTCAGTAGCATCGTGCATTGCTGAGACACCATCACCACGGACGCCAATTTTTACTGCGGTTAATGCATCGTCAACTACGGACATCTTATAGAATAATGTCTGGGCCTTTTGGGCAAACGCTTCACCAAATTTCTTTGTCAAAAATTTCGGAAACATTGTCGCAAAGATACCTGACGCTTCAATTGCAGGACCTTTGGTGATAATTATCTTATCACCGACCCGTGCGAACTTGGGTGAAACATATTTGTCTATATCACCAACAGCAATTACAGTTGCCCCACCAACCATCGGATAAAAGCAGTTATCATATCGAGCAGTATGTCCACAAACGATTGCCATTCCCATCTTTTTACATTCTTCATCAATCGTCTTCCATACAGTTGACAATTCCTCTTCAGTCATTGATAGTGGAAGATTCAAATCAATAGTAAGATAGGTAGGAGGAAGTCCTGAAGTAACAATATCAGATGCCAGGATGTGGGTGGCAAACCAGGCAGCACGTTTAAATCCATATTCTGGAACTATAAAGACAGGATCGCTCGTCATTGCCACTGCCTTATTTCCAATTTCAACTACACCTACATCAACTCCATGTTGGGGACCAACCAAAATCTCTGCCCTCTTTGCACCCAAGTGAGGATATATTAATTTATTAAATACATCAGCTGAAATTTTTCCGATTTCTGGTAATTTTTTCATTCCTCCTCCTCTTTTTCATAATTAGTCAGCCATAGTATACTAAAAAAATAGGGTATTGTCAATTACAAATGTTACCTTGTGGCTTTTCTGCGAGAGGATTTGACTTCGTACCATGTACAAACGGAAGGTTGCTCAATTAAAAAGGTTTACAAGTTTACTTCTTCTGTCCCTGACAGCAGCTAAATCAGTGACTTTTGCATTCGTTAAGTAGTATATCAATAGCATCGATATCCTCTTTTGAGAGCATCAATTCTCCGGCAACAACGGTCTCCTCTATCTGGAACGGATGTCTTGCACCCACAATGGCTGCAGTCACTTCAGGACGACGTAAAACCCAGGATATTGCTAATTGTGCAACCGTTTTTCCTTTTTTTTCGGCAACTGAGCAAAGTTTTTCAACAAAGGCAAGATTGTTGCTCAACTCTGGTTCCTGAAACATCGGATCTCGTCGACGATGATCATCTTCTGGCAAGTTTTGCATCCGTTCACTGGTAAATGTTCCCGTTAACAGACCCTTTTGCATTGGGCTATAAGCTATTACACCAATGTTATTTTCTTCACAGAAACTGAGCAGTTCATGTTCTATATCACGCACGAGTATACTGTACGACGGCTGAATAGATGCAACAGGATGTATTGGATGAATGCGCTTAAGCTGTTCAACACTGAAATTGGAAACCCCACCATAGCGAACCTTACCTTCTCTTATCAAATCAGCAATTGCACCCCATGCTTCTTCAATATCTTCGTCAGGGATTGGCCAGTGAATCTGATAAAGGTCTATAACATCAATTCCGAGTCGACCAAGACTTTCTTCAACCTCGCTATGGATACTATCCTTCTTCAGACAACCGGAAATATTACCATCTTCATCCCAGACACGCCCGCACTTTGTGGCAATAATTGGTTTTTCCTTTAATCCTTTGAGCGCCTTACCTACAACCTCTTCAGCGTGGTTGAGACCATAAACCGGTGCTGTATCTATCCAGTTGATTCCCAATTCTATTGCACGATGGATGGTAGAAATCGATTCCTCATCATCCTGAGGACCCCAGGCAAAACTCCATCCACCACCTCCCATTGCCCATGTTCCCAACCCAATAGTCGTTAATTCAAGATCTGTCCAGCCTAACTTATTTGTTTGCATACAGTTACTCCCCTTTCATAGCTGACCCCGTTAGTCTTGGTAACTCATATATACCCCTCCTACTTGATAAATTATTTAATGAATATTAATAACATAATTTCTATAAGTTTTTCCACCAAAGTAAACATCTAACAGGGGTAACAAGTGACTCTTTTCAATTTATTTTTTTACCATAATATCAACCTCGGGGTAATCGACAGAAGGACCATCTAACAATCCAGAGTCATCTCCTCTAAGATGCTTATTAAAGAATGCAAGGATATAATCATTTTGAACCTTCAAACAACGCAGTCCATCTATTTTCCCTAACGAGCCATCTGGCATATTCAAAATATCAGAAAAACCTGGAAGTGATAAATCTGAAAAATTTAAGTGTCTTGTACCCTTGATGAGAATCATATAAGCTGTATTTTCAGCTCGCTCGAAAAATATTCGATTTGGTATTTTATTTATTACTTCAATGTTGTCATGATGCATGAACATGAATGGTCGAGTTAAGTTCTTATCGATAAGGTCGCCTAATTGAAGCCCATCAAGATTAACGCCAGCTTTACATCTTGCCTCGGTTAGACAAGTCTGACCTGCAGCCACACCCCCAAATGAATGACCAAAAACGCCAATCCGTTCAGTGTCTAATCTCCCGCAAAACAATCCATTGTCACGGTTCATCTTTTCAAGTTTATTTATAACAAAGCTGATATCACCTACCCAAATGCGAAGGCTCTCTATTGTCTTAGGACGTTTCATTATTAGAGTACGAAACAATGTCTCAAGTTCTTCAGGATCAGTTGTTTGAGTAATTTTTTGCTGAATAGGTTGGGCATATTTACGTTCCTCAGCTCTAAGTAGAAATTCTTTATTATGTGGATCAAAAACCTTAATACTTCCATCTATTTTGATAAAGTGGGATGTTTCATACGCGTGACCAACACTTACAACTACATAACCGTGACTTGCTAACTCTTCCATTAGCACCGTGCTCTGGTTCATTCCAGCCCAATAAGCGTGAGAGAATAGAAGAATAGGATATTGTACCTCTGTGCTTGCCACCTCTACACCTTTATACGAATGTGATTTCACACTGGATACTTTATCAAAAAATGATGGAGGTAAGGGGAAATTCTCTGGAAGACTGCGTTTTCTTTCTTCAGCATTTTCTATATAGGGTACAGGACTCCCCTCTAAATGCGTTTCTGCCGGATACCAAATCCTTATTGCTATTTCCCGGTGATCATTGGGATCAGGCGTGAAAGTCTCAGGGCGGCTAATATCTACGAAATAATAATTAATAGTTCCAACAGCAAATGGTCCCGTTGGTTTTGGTAGTCTAAAAGTTGAATGATCCCGTTTACATACACTATTACAGAAAAATAATATACTAATAGCAAGAATTGAGAATTTAACTATTTTCATGAACCATCCCTATATAAGCCTAATATGTTTTTCTTATTTACTTATTCTCATAAGAGACCTGACCCCTACTATTTTTCCAACGCTTTATTGTATCTGTGCCTGAGCTCCTCCTCAGAAATAAGCGGATGGCTTACCGTCTCCAGTGTTTCCCTATTCATCCCACCCTCTTTGATAAGCTCATAGCCTGCTCTTCTCACCGCACTTACAACAGCTTTCCCATCCTTGGTCAATTCCTCCTCCTTCTTCATCAAGAATGCGTGGGGTCTGAGTACTGCGCCTGCAAATTCCACGCTCGCATCTTCGGCAAGCTCTTCGACGATGCGCACTACCGTTCCGAAGTTCCCCTTCTCCCACCAACCACCAGTGGACACGAGCACAATTTTCCTGATTTTGACGTTGTCATGAAACCTGGCTCGTGTGCGTCCCTTGCGAGTCTCAAGGAAGGGTTCGATCAGGGGACAGAGCCTGTTGATTATAATCTGCATATCACCGGGTAAGGGGATGTAAACCGGGGTGGCCAAGACTAAAATGTCCGCCTCCCTTAGCTTGGGATAAAGCAGCTGCATATCATCTTTTATACAACATTCCCCGGGCTCACTGTACCAGCAGAACATTTCACTACAGGTGCAGGGCTTGACCTTAAGGCGTCTGGTGTAGAATAGCTCGACATCGGATCCGGCATCCGTCATCCCCTGGATGAAAGGGGCAACGATCATGGCGGTATTCCCCTTATCCATTCGGGGGCTACCGTTTATAGCGACTACCTTTATCATCATATCCTCCTTCGTAAAAAAATTTCAGCTGGGACTGTTCCCAATAACTAGGCCTCGTTGCCTAATATAGATCACGACCACCATTTACTCTTATTATCTGTCCTGTTGCCCAGCTTGACTTATCTGATGCTAGAAACAAAATAGCATTCGCAATATCTTCGGGTAGACCCAAACGCCTTAAAGGTATCGTCGGTATTAGCTCTTTTTCGTCTTTTGCGGGTATATATCCTGTTTGCGTTGCACCTGGGGCTACTGTATTTACTGTGATTCCCAGAGGTCCTACTTCGAAAGCAATACTACGGGTAAATGCTTCTATGGCTGCTTTGCTCGAGCCGTATGATATTTGACCAGCAAAGCATTGAGAAGGCCCAGTACTCAGGTTGATGATACGTCCCCATTTCTTCTTTTGTTTTTTGTGTCTCTGTACAAATTCTGAAATTAGAAGAATTGCAGCCTCTACGTTCACGGAGTAGGTTTTCTCTATGTCTTCTGCTGTTATTGTATCAATTGAGTCGTTGTTTCTACATACAGCAGCATTATTGATCAAGATATCCACAGTTCCAAATATAGATTCAACCTTATTGAATAGAATTGGTACATTATTGGGATTTATCAAATCGGTTTCCCACGCTTCTACAATGCCACCTTCTTTTTTTATTGAGTCTATTACTTCTTGTGCATCCTTTGTGTGCAAAAAATGATATAATGGCATTCCTAGATCTGAAGTGGCTTTTACTTCTTCATAATTCATTCCGCGCTGCGTGATCAACCTTTTCGCATCTTCTATTGATGTCCTGTAATAAGTGATAAATACCTTTACACCCTCTTTGGCAAATGCTCTTGCTACAGCTGCCCCAATTCCCAATGGATTATTCGCTCCTGTTATCAGAACGACTTTGTTATTTATATTATAATCAACCATATTTTCCTCCTTATAGATTTTATTTGCTTAGAAATACATTTAACTTTTTTTAGAAAAATATGGCTAATTTCTCATTTTCTTCAATCTCCTTTGTTATCCTTTTTGAAAATGGCGCACAACTATATATCCTCATAGACAAAGTGTCTCTCATTATATATTTGGTAGTATATGCCAATGAGAATTAGAAGTCAAGCCAATTTAGGAGAATGAAGGACCGCTGAGGCAGATGGTAGTAAAGAAAACTATTCCTAAATTCTAATTTTTGTTAGCACGTACCTCAGTGTCCAACCACTCTTTGGCGTACGAATATATCTGGCCAGTGAATCTGTGTTTTGCTTTAAACATTCTCAATACGCAATCCACACCGGCCTCTTCCATTGCTTTTTCTGCCTTCTTAGACTCATTAGGATCTACGACCTTATCTTCAGTACCATGGGCGAGATACACTTTTACGTTGTGTTCTTTGAGTCCGTTAAGAAATTCCTTCCCAAGATAAACGTCAGGTACGAAACCAGCATAGGCAAAATAGGACTTGACTAACTCCGGATGTGACGCTGCACAAGCAATAGATAGAAAAGCACCTTGACTGTGACCCAAAATGGAGACTTTGTCTCCCAGTATACGATAGTGTTCCTTGGCATCAGTAGCACAGGCGAAGATCCAGTCTATATTGAGCTTATCAATGGTTGGGAAAAGTGACTCATTCTCCCCAAAATCATAAGGTGGCCATCCTGTCCACCCTGGCTTCTGCCAATTCTTAATGATTTCCATGTGCGGATATGAATAGCGGGGAACAATGTATATCACACCTTCCCGGCCCACGTCATCTCCTAATGTTCCATGTTCATATTCTGTTGACCCATGCCCATGCAGTATCAAACATAAAGGGTATTCTCTTTTAAATTCATCGTAATCTGGTGGCAACAAAGCGATATACGTACCAAGACTCTTCATCTCAATGTAGTTTTGTATAAAATCTTTTGGTGCACTCACATATTTATTATTGGCACACCGTTCCAGACTTTTCTGAAAGCGCTTCTCAGACCGGATTAATTCCAAATTTTCATCTTTTTGAGCATATTCGATATCGTCCCATCCGGCGTCAACAGCAAATGCCCATGCTTCAAGCGCTTTCTCTTTTTCATTATTTAAAGTATACACACATGCAAGAAAATACCAGGCATTTTTGTTTTGCGGAACGACCTCCAGCCACTTTTCGTAATATCTTATTGCTTTATTCCAATCTTTATCAGCCCAGGCTTCGTTTGTTTTATCCCACCATGATTTACCCAATCTATTCTTTAATCTGGCTTGAACATTCTCTGGGGGCAGTTTAGCTAAAGTAATTGTAATAGTGCGTTTTTTACCATTTTTCATAATAGTAAACGTCACTTCCTGTCCTGCTTTGGTCTTTCCCATAAATTTGTTAAAACTCTCTTTGTCAATTATTTGACCATCAATATCGAGGATCAAGTCGTTTACCTTGAGACCGGCTTTTTCTGCTGGACCATCCATGCGTATATATGTTACAAGAATACCTGCTTTGTCTTTAGTGTCAGGTTCAGTATATATGATTCCTAAGTATCCCTGGTTCTCAATAGCCACTCTTTCTTCTTGAGATATTTTCCCCTCTGATTCATAACAGTACGCTTTATTTGGAAAAAATCCTATTATTACACACGTTAATATCAACAAATATATCAGCATTTTACTGAATATCACACACTCTTGTACAGCACGTACTTTATACATTTTACCTCCTTGTTGCATTATATACAGGTCATAGTGTCATTATGATAATCTATATGGGCACGACCCCAACACTAAGTGAACCACAAAAACCATCTTTATGTTAGGCGAAGGATCTCTTTTCATAGTTTCCTTGCTTTGAGTATATAGTAATGCCATGTAATTCCAATACCTTTTTTCTCTCTGTACTTTTCTACAAACTCGTTTACATTTTTACTATCCTTTTCTCTATCAAAATCCTTGAGAAGTGGAACCATCTCGATAAGATCCATTATTTCTTCTTTATCTTTGTAATAATCTTTACTCTTGTAATCCTCAATTACAATATTGCAAAATCCATATTTACTGACTTTTTCGATTACTTCATTCTTCCAATTAGCTGGATCTTCAGGCAGAAAGAAATTTTCCTCTTCGTATCTGTCAGGGAAAAACTCTACAATTTCCCTGTCAGCATCTGGTCCTAAGCCATACACAAAGAAATATCCTCCCTCCTTAAGTATTCTGTAAACCTCGCCTGGCGTATAATCTGCAAGTCTATTAATTACTATGTCTAATTCAGAACTTATAAAAGGCAACTCTAATTCATCACCTTGAATCAGTTCAATATTAGTCAACTCCTTTGTATTATTCTTTGCTGAACTTATCATTTCTTCAGAAATATCAAGCCCTATAAACAATG
>SOIS01000006.1 GCA_004375965.1 Candidatus Cloacimonadota bacterium
CCATATCTAACGGGGTAAACACGGGACTGCTCTCAACAATCCAAGCGCAGAGCAAGCTCTGCTACTCCAACTCGGTGGCTGAAGCCTAAGGCTCCAAAATCACCCTCACCTTGGTCCTCTCCTATCATATGTTAACAAGGAACAAATAATCACCCTCATCTTAGTCTTCTCCTCCACCTACGCTAAAGCTTCGGTGGACTGAAACCTGCTGAAGCCTTGGCGTAGGCAGGCTTCGAGGGAGAAGAAAATTCGGGAAGGAAATTTTCTCATGGGAGAGGAAAAACACCATCTATTATGTGCCTTGTTCGCTTCATTACCCAATCGAAGTGAAAAGGGATATGGCATACATCAGCGTGAAGATGCCTATTATATCACCTAAGCTTGTTATTAAAGGGATAACAACATTGCTTGGGTCCATTCCTATTCTATACGAAAGTGAAGCAAGTATGAAATCAAGCACAAAGGATGAGAAGACTATCACAAAAAGTGTAAAACCGGATATGTATAAAAGTGTTATCAAAGATGGAATAGCAACACCCGTCACCAATGCACCTATATAGGTCACAAAAGCAGCAACAGGTGAAATTGCAATCCAGAAACCAGCTGCTGCTAAAAGATGATCCAGTAAATACCTGTTTATTCTGAAAGGACTGATAAATCCGAGATGCATCCCTGATGAGAATCGTGCTCCGAAGATACCGCCTATGCTTCCCGACTTTGCTATTACCTGAGGGACAAGTATCAAAAGCCCTGGTATGAGCAGTAACGCTTTCTCCTTATAGTGAAGGATAAGACCTGAAAAGACACCCAGAATACCACAGAGGTAAAGCACTCCGATACTCTGTTTTACGATACAATTAAATCTATATCTTAAAGGGAACATATCCCTTTTCTTTCTTTTTCTTCTTCTTTTTGTTTTAACTTTTGCAAGAATTATAACCGATAGGATGGATAACGTTAAAAACCAATTCTCTTCAAACGGTATTCTTCTCACTATTATCGATGCAACAAAAATTGCAACAACTGAGACAACATCACCAAGCATCCCAAGAAGAGGAGCAACAATATTATCAGGATCAAGATTTCTATTGAACGATGCGAACGTTAGAAATAGTGTAAATGGCTGCAGAAATATCTGTGCAAGGATGGCGGAAAGGAACGCAATCATGTGCGAGCTCAACATCATCTTCCATTATTGCAGCAAAGCCCAGATCTACCATTAACTGGCTCAAACTACGCATCTTTACCAGTATCTCCTTAACGGTTCTCTGTGCCATTCTTCTTCCCTCCTCCTTTTAGCTCACTTTACAAATTAGAAGCAGATTTATGCCCCATTAGATAAACACATCTGAACTGTCTATTATTACTTTAAAATTGTTTTGGTAATATCTTTTAATTTCTCATTATCAAATATTTTAAATGCATCAATAGCCAATGCATTATCCTTCCCGAGATGTATACAAATCCTGAATTTTTTTGAAAAGTAAGCAAGTGATTCTGAGAATTCTTTACTGAAGAAATCAATAAATGATGGGTGACCATAAATTGTTATGCTTTTATTTTCAAGGTTTTTTACATTTGATTCCAGCCCTCTTATAATCTTTAGTGATAGATGTGTTTTGGATAAAACCTTTCCCTTACCTTCACATACAGGACAGATATCAAAGAATGTCTGAGAGATACCTGGGCTCACCCTCTTTCTTGTCATCTCCATTAACCCTAAGTTACTTATTTCAATCACCTTATATCGTGCCCTATCATTTTTCATCGCTTTCTTAAATGTAGAAACAACCTTTTCTCTACTCTTTTCCTTCTCCATGTCAATAAAGTCCACAACAATAATTCCTCCTATATCTCTCAGACGCAACTGTTTTGCAATCTCCTCTGCGGCTTCAAGATTCGTCGTTAGTGCAAGTTCTTCTGGAACAGTATCTGCTGAGGATTTACCACTGTTTACATCAATAGCAATCATTGCTTCAGTCGCTTCAATCACTATATATCCACCACTTTTCAGTTTAATCCTTCTATTCACCATTCTGTCAATTTCGTCTTGGATCTTATAAGTCTTAAAAATGGGGCTTTTCCCTCTGTACAATTTAACCTTATTTGCCATCCGAGGAGTTATGTAACTAACATAACCAAGAACTTTCTTGTAAGCATCTTTTGAATCTACAATAACTTCACCGATCTTCTCTGTAAAGATATCCCTCATCAAACGTATAACAAGTTCTGCATCCTTGTGGATAAGAGCAGGAACGTTCTTCTTCATTTTCTTCAGTTCTTTCTTTTTTATTCGTGACCATAACCTTAAAAGATTTTTGATGTCAGTTTTGAAATCATTGGTCTCTTTTGCTTCCGCAGCAGTTCTTATTATAAATCCTTTATCTTTTGGTTTATTTTTTCTCACAATCTTTTTTAACCTCTCCCTCTCCCTTCTATCAGGAATTTTTCTGGAGACTGCTACCTTATTACTCAAAGGAGTAAGAACAAGAAACTTACCTGGTATAGAAATATTTGTTGTTACCCTTGCTCCCTTACTTCCAAGCGGGTCCTTTATTACCTGGACAAGAATTTCATTCCCCGATTCAACAGGAAGTTTTTCAGAAGCTGAAGGAAGCTCCTCTTCTACATCAAAATCATTTTCTTCCTGAACTTTTGAGAGTGGAAGAAATGCCGCTTTCTCTGCACCAATATCAACAAAAGCAGCCTTTAGACCAGAATGGACGGATACAACTCTCCCTTTATAGATATCTCCAACCATTCTGTCAATGTCTGCTCTCTCTATAAAGAACTCCTTTAGTTCACCATCCTCTACCAGTGCTACTCTTATTTCATTTACTGTAGTGCTTAAAATAATTCTGTTCTCACCCATTGTTTATTGACTCCAATATAGTGGATTAATAATTAAAGGGGTCAATTAGTTCACCATCTTTCTCACCAAACATTTCAATTCTTTCTATAGTTATGTCATTGAGTTTATGGATATTAAAGAAAGAGAGTATTTCATCTATTTTTACACTACCTTGAGGAAGAAACTTGATTAGTATGTCAATATCATCATTGTGTTTAGTCATTGAGTGGACAAACGGTCTTATATCAAATTCAAACTCTTCTCTCCCTCTCTTTCTCTTTACAATTATATTCTCTTTGTTTAAGAATTCTGCTATTTTCTCCTCAGGAATCTTGATTGGTCCAACTTTATAATGAAGAAGTGAAACAATCTTAGAAATAGATGGAGATTTTATAAATGTAGTCTTTACATCCAGAATGTGCAGACCTTCTGGAAGAACCTTGTTAAGCATTGACTTTAAATCCCCTGAAAATGGTTGATCAAAGAAAAGGTCAAAATACTCCTTTGTTCCTGAAACACCTACAGGAAGAGGTGGTCCAAAGGCAATCCTTGGACGTTTTCTGAAACCTTTCGTGTAAGCAACATTTATATTTGTCCTCCTTACGGCTCTCACAATAAGCCTGATTGTATCCAGATGAGAGATAAATCGTAAGTGTCCTGTCTTTGAAAATTTTACTCTTATTCTTTTCTTTGAAAGTGGTGCAAATATCACACTTTTCCTCTTCCTTCGACCAAATTGAGAAGTATATTCTTTGGGACTTTCCAAAGTGATTCTACTCATCCTTTTCAACTCCTCCTCATCACAAACCCCACAATCATAACAGGAAAATTTTATACAGTTTAGCGTTCTTTCCCCTGATAGAGCCCTATCTTCTTCCCTCTCAAGAAATATGTCTTTTACACCTGTATCGATAAAAGTCCAGGGTAGTTTAACACCTTTCAGGGAAGTAGTAAATTTATAGGGGTCTATTCCTGTATTGTTAAAAGCATTCTCCCATATAGTGAAATCGAACTCTTCGCTCCACTCCTCAAATCGAGAACCCATCTTCCAAGCGGTCTCGATCACCTTTGAGAGAGATCTTGTTCCCCTTGACAAAATCGCTTCAAGAAAAGAGACTTCAGGTCTTCTCCAATTAAATTCAATCCTCTTCTTATCAAATTCATGAATAATAAAATTCTCCTTTTCTCTAATAAGTTCCTGAGAATCCTGTGCCATTCGTTGAAAAGGAGTATGAGGTTTTGGTACAAAGGGGGAAATGCTAATCTTCAGAGCACTTCTACCTGTAATTTTTCGTATCTTTTTCACAAGTTCGATAATACCTTCTATATCCATTGATGTCTCAGTTGGTAAGCCTATCATAAAATAGAGTTTTAGTTTTTGCCATCCATTCTTCACCGCAACTTCACAGGAATTCAGTATAGCATCATCAGTGATATTCTTATTAATAACCCATCTAAGTCTTTCGGTTCCTGCTTCCGGCGCCAGTGTAAGTGATGACCTCCTCACATCCTTCAGAACATCTGCAAATTCCTGGGTTATTGCATCACCTCTCATCGACGGTAAAGAGATGGATGTATTAACAAGTCGGGATTTCAATACTTGAATAATGTTGTGTATCCTCGTATGTTCCGAAGCGGAGAGTGATAGGAGAGAAACCTCATCCCATCCTGTATTTCTAATTCCACTTGATGCAATACTCATTATATCATCAACTGGAAGTTCTCTAACCGGTCTTGATATAAAACCTGCCTGACAGAAACGGCAGCCCTGCGTGCACCCTCTCATTATCTCAACCGTTAATCTATCATGAGTAACTGCAATATACGGAACCACAGGAGAGGAAGGATAAATTTCCTTCGTTAGTTCTTTTACATATCTCCTTTTCACTACATCATCCTCCGAATGAAGGGATGGGACATATACACCAGGAATGGATTTTAATGCTTCGAGAATTTCCTTCCGTTCCGAATACTTCGCTTTAAGGGATTTAAAAACATCTATAATCTCTTCTATGACCTCCTCCCCCTCGCCGACTACTACTACATCAAGAAAGTCAGCAACAGGCTCTGGATTGAACATAGCAGTTCCACCGGCAATAACAATTGGGTCCTTCTTACCCCTCATGCGTGAATATATGGGAATACCAGCAAGGTCAAGGATATTAATCATATTGGTATAGGTAAGCTCATACTCAAGACTAAAACCAATAATGTCAAATTGGGAGAGTTCCGTCCCGGTCTCAAGTGAAACTATCGGTATTCTATGTTGTCTCAAGAGATGCTCAAAATCAGTCCAGACCGAAAATACCCTCTCGCAGAGGGCGTCCTTTCTTCTGTTGATTATGTTATAAAGGATGCTTATCCCGTAATTGCTCATACCTATCTCATAGAGATCAGGATAACAGAGAGCAATCGTTACATCAACACTTCTATGATCCTTTAGAATAGCATTTAATTCTCTTCCAATGTATCTACCCGGCCTAATAACAGAGGAAAGATATCTTTCAAAGTTTAAGTTTGCTCTCTTGCAAATCATTCCCACCTACTTGTTCCTTATTTTGTTCATAAAAATACGCCTGATAATGTTTAATTTATAATTCGAAAATTAGGTTCTAACTTTTTTGAAGAAAAACTACAGGTAAATTTTCAGAATGTTTTCTTATATTAAAATCCTTGCTTAGAGGGCTGGGTTCACGCTCCCGTTGGTCGCTCGCAATGACAACCTTTTCAGCAAATAATTCATTAACTCAATGTTCTAATAACTACAATTTTATCTACATCCATCTGCGGTTAATAATTAACTTGGGTTAAAACTTACTTATTTCTCTATTCTTTAACATGAACTTCCAAATCTAAACCTGCTTTTTTAAGAAGTCCATTGTATGAGTCAATAACATTCTTTTGAATCTTTTCAATCAATTCCTCAGTAAGGTGTCTAAATCTTCCCTGACGTTCGAGAAATTCTTTAACAGGTTTGGGATTTTTAATTACCTTGTTAATCGTATATTTCTCTCCGTTTTCAATCTCATAAATAGGAAAATAACAGGTTGTAACAGCCAATTTTGCAAGTTTTATGGTCTCTTCTGGTAGTGATTTCCATCCCGGAGGACAGGGACTCATAATATGGAGAAATGTTGTACCCTGTATCTCTTTTGCTTTTTTCACCTTTTTTATAAAATCCTCTGGATACCCTACACATGCCGTTGCAGTATATGGAATTCTGTGTGCAGCCATAATCCTTACCAAATCCTTCTTTGGCATCTTCTTGAAATGTTTTACCGGTGTTGTCGTTGTCCATGCACCATACGGCGTCGCTGAACTTCTCTGAATTCCCGTATTCATATACGCCTCATTGTCATAACATATGTAAATAATATTATCATTTCTCTCAGCAGCGCCTGAAAGTGCTTGAATACCAATATCAAACGTTCCACCATCACCTGCCCACGCTACTACATTGGTTTCTTTCCTTCCTAACGCATCAAGACCAGCACGGATGCCTGATGCAGCACATGCAGCGGTCTCGAATGCAGTATGAAAGAGAGGAACCTTCACAGAAGTATGGGGAAACGGTCCATCGATAACCGACCAGCAACAGGCAGGAATATCCAGGATAGTATTTTGTCCCAATGCTTTTAACGCATATCTCATACAAAGCGTTGCCCCACATCCCTGACAGGCAAGATGACCTTGTAGAACAAGCTCTTCTTCCGGTATAGAAAGTTTCATAGTTTTACCCCTTTCCATAAAATATCCTGCTCTGGTTTCTCACTTTTAATAGTGTCATTCACTATCTCTTTTATATGTTCAACTGTAACATCCCTTCCTCCTATACCAGTTATATATCCCCAGATAGGAGGTTTATCTTTACAGTTATAGAGTGCAGATTTTATCTCCTGGGCAAATATACCTCCATGTCCAAAAGATATGTTTCTATCTATTACCGCAACCTTTTTTCTATTAACCAGCAATTCCCGAATCTCTTCTGACGGAAATGGTCTGAAAACCCGAACCCTTAAAAGTCCTACTTTTTTCCCTTCCTCCTGCAATTCATCAATTGCCACCCGGGCTGTACTTGCTATGGTCGAAGAGGCAATTAGAACTATCTCTGCATCATCGAGTTTATATTTTTCTACAAGACCGTACTCCCTGCCGAACAATTCTCCGAACTCCTTCCCCGTCTCATTAATTAATCGCTTTGAATCCTGGATTGCTTCCTCTATCTTGTAGCGCAACTCGTAATATCCATCGGGTCCTGTCAACCCTCCAAATGTATGGGGTTCTTTTGGGTCGAGTATATAACGAGGATTGAAGGGAGGTAAGTATTCATCCACAAGTTTCTGGTCAGGGACATCAACGACCTCAGAGGTATGAGACAGCGCAAAGGCATCAAGAATAACCATACTCGGAAGCAAGATCTGTTCAGAGACCTTAAATGCCTGAACAACTGTATCAAGAACTTCCTGATTACTCTGAGCATAGAACTGAAGACAACCCGTATCACGTTGTGAAAGGCTGTCGTTCTGGTCGGTCCATATTGTCCATGGAGGTCCCATCGCCCTGTTGATATTTCCCAGGACAACTGGTAACCGTCCGCCAACTGCCCAGTGTATCATCTCATGCATCAGTGCAAGTCCCTGGGCACTTGTTGCAGTAAACGTACGTGCCCCCACTGCTGAAGCTCCACAACATGCCGCCATAGCAGAATGTTCTGACTCCACTTTTATAAATTCTGCATCAAGTCTTTTATCTGCGCACAACTCAGACAGAAGCTCAACGACCTGTGTCTGGGGAGTTATCGGATATGCTGCAATGACCTGCACTCTTGATATCATTGCACCAAAAGAAAGGGCGTGATTTCCCATAATAACCTGTTTCATCTGCCCTCCTCTTCAATCGAAATGCATTTTTTTGGACATTCCTCTACGCAGATTCCGCAACCCTTACAATAATCGTAATCAATTACAGGCTTATCATCCTCAATATAAATCGAAATATCCGGACAGAATTTCCAGCATATCATACAGCAAATACAATTTTCATAATCAATAACCGGTCTAACATTTCGCCAGGCACCTGTCTTGTTAAATAACATCGTATCGACAGACATTGCATTCAAGGGGATGTCCTTAGCCCGGTTATAGACTATCTTTCCTTTAGACATCTATTCCTCCTTAAAATTTACAGAATTATATGCCTCTGTTGCAGCCTGAGCATTCTCTTCGGGCTTTATAGGGACAATCTCTTTTATCCCCTTCAGAAGTACATCCAAGCTAACAACACCTGATATTTTGGAAAATGCCCCAAGTATTGCAGTGTTTACGATGGGCGAGGCTTTAGGTCCTAACTTATACTTTATGGCAATGTTGTAAGCATCCACTGTAGCAACCCTGAAATCTTTACAAAACTCTTGGAAATCACCTGGTTTTTTTGTCGTGTTTATAAGAATCCATCCTCCCTTATGTAATCCTTCTGTAACATCTATCGCCTCTATCAGCGTTGGGTCAAGCACAACAACATGGTCTGGATTGTATATCTTCGAACGGACATATATCTCCTTATCATCTATTCGTGTAAATGCATAAACAGGTGCACCCCTTCTCTCTACGCCAAACTCTGGAAAGGACTGAACATATCTTCCTTCGCTTGCAACAGCAATTGCAAGTGCTTTTGAAGCAACCACTGCACCCTGACCTCCCCTTCCATGAACCCTGATTTCAATCATTCTCCCTCCTTAAACTACACATTATTTGCTACTTTTTATTCGTTAACA
>SOIS01000152.1 GCA_004375965.1 Candidatus Cloacimonadota bacterium
ATAAGACATCCTTCTCTTTATAGATGTACTGTTTATGGGATTAAAAGTTTCTGGCGAATCTCCTCAGGAAAGGGGACAATCTTACCTTCCCTATCGATGAACGCATGTTTTGTCATTCCCTCTGCAAGAATTTTGTCCTCTCCATTTCTAATAAAGTAATGAAACTTCATAGATGCTTTGCCAATGGATGTTACTTCTGTTTCGATTCTTAACAAGTCATCATACTGCGCTGGTTTCTTATATTTTGCCCAGACCTCAAGAACAGGTAAGAGAAATCCCTCCTCTTCTATCTCCTTATAGCCTTTGCCTCTTTTTCTTATATACTCTGTTCTTCCTATCTCAAAGTACTCCAGATATTTTGCATAATAGACATATCCCATATTATCTGTTTCCGCATATCTGACCCTGACTTCTATAGTATCACCCATAAGCTATCCTTTCGAACAGAAAATAGCCTTATCCTTTGCCTTGTTGTAGAGTGGGCATCCATTACCACAAAGATTTAGATCCGGGCAAACCTTGCATTTTTCTTCTGCATATTCCCTGTTTCTTAAATATTGTGCAACATCGGAGTTCCAGATCTTCTCCCAGAAATCATTCAAGATATTTCCCATGGTCTCAAAATAGCTCTGGCATGGAATGACATCTCCATTTGGCTCTATAGCAATGTTATATTTTGCAGCAGAGCACTGTTTCAAACCTACACCCGCTACACAGGGGTCAAAAACACAGTAGTGTGTTGGCGTGTACCATATGAAATCCAATTTATGTTCCTCTGCTTTTTCTTTTATTCTCCTGACATATTTACCTATCTTCTCTTCTTCAATACCTGTTCCAACCGCGCATCCATTTCCTGAATAGATGAGGCTATTGTATGCAAACTTCTCAATTCCTATATGCTTAAGAAATGCGATATGCTCTTCTATCTCATTACAATTATCCGTTGTGAGTGTTGTATTTGTGAGGACATAAAGAGGAGAATTGAGACTGTTTTTTATCCCTTCCAGTGTTTCTTTCCATCCATCTGCTTTAACCATCTTGTTATGGGTCTTTTCTCTATGTGATTCAATTGTAATCTGAATATGGTCAAGTCCAGCACTTACAAGTTCACTTACCAGTTCTTGAGTGAGTAGTCTTCCATTGGTGATTACTCCTGTAACGAGTCCAATCTCCTCTGCATACGAAACGAGTTCTGGTAGGTCTTTCCTCAAGGTTGGTTCTCCTCCTGTAAATGTAATGTGTGGAATACCAATGTCCCAGAGTCTTCTTATTACATTTTTCCAACTCTCTTTTTCCATTTCCGGAAAAGGTTTTTGCCTTCCTACATAACAGTGTTCACAGTTATTATTACATCGGTATGTTAGAACAATATCCGACCTGTAAGGTACAGAGATGGGTTTTGTGAATGCATCAATTCTATCCATTCCAAGGAAGAGTTCAGGTACAATTCTATCCGATGTCGCAATTTCGAAAATCGTATTTTTTAGTTTCATATAATCATATTCTGCTTTCCTTCTCTTAACCCTGTATTTTGAACAGATTTCTTCTACAACCTCTCTATCTTCCTTTTCATCTATAATATACTTTGCAAACTCTGTTGCCGTTCTATTCAAATGTAATACCCTTGATGCGTTTATTACAAGTAATCCTCTTCCATCCTCGTCCACCCTGAGATGTATCCGATAACCCTGATATCTCCCACTCTTACCTCTCTTATGATACAATCCCTTCCGAATCGGTTTTGCTGCTTTCTTAAAAAATCCCATAGCCTATTTTATTCGGTTTATTCTCCGTGTCATTACGAGCTCCAAAGTCCCTTCTATTAAATCCCCCTCAATCCCCCTTTTTCAAAGGGGGAAACAGGGGGATTTTGGCTACCTTCCTCCTCCAGCACAGGCACAGGCACAGCCAGCACAGGCGCAAGCGCAGGCACAACCACCACCACTTGATGACCAGCCTCCTGAACGTGAACTAACCGGGACGGGATTTGTAACCTTTGTAACAGCACTCTGAAAACCTGTTATGTTACTTACTATTCTATTGGAAAAACTTTCTATCCCGGTTACTATAGAGTTTGCAAAATGGGAACCTGGAAGTTGTGGCATTGATAGACCTGGTACTTTAATACCAGGGGTGGGAGAGATGGCAGCGGTCGGTCTTGCAAATCCGGGATGATAATATCCCCACCAGAGAGGTGCTATTATGGTGGTATCTCTGAACGAGGTATTCATTTTTTCTTCATAATCCTTATCCATCAAGAGCCATTCAAGGTTTTTATCAAATGCCTTGGATAATAACTCTGGGGTATTTGCTTCCTTCATTTCTGTCCAAGCTCTGTTAAGGATTCCTCTATAATATTCCCTTGTTTTCTTTCTTGAGAACCCTTTTGTCTTCTTATTTACTGACTTTATTAAATTTATGAATGTTGTCCTCAAAATCCTCTGTTTGATTATACCATCTTTACCTATTGTTTTTAGGAAATCTTTCTCATAATCGTGGAGCTTTTGCTTTTTTTCTTTCTCTTCTACTATTTCGAGAAGAAGTGGTTCCTTTGTCTTCACCTTTATAACTCTCTTTTTGATTAATCCGAAGAGTATCAATGTTGCTACCTTATTGAGAGGGAGTTCTAAAAGGGTTGCTGACTCTACTGCGGTAAGTCCTCTTTTTATTCCCACACCTTCAATTGAAAGGGTTGGAGGAAGATATCCCATTTTTCTTTTCGAAGAATTGATAGCACCAATGACGGCAATAAAGATAAAAAAGCCAATGATAATACAGGGACAAGAACTTCCTATAAGACCGAAGATGGCAGAAAAGAAAGAACCAATGACTTTCCCTAAAGAAAATTTCCTTGGCGGTTTTGTTACAATTGCTTCATCAGGAATATATTGTTTAGGAAAGGAAGCACCAAATATATACTGTTCGGATGGAGATGCATAGAGAATAGAAAACTTGTACCACACACGACCAGAAGAATCGACAGCTGCTTCCGTAAACTTAACTGCGTGGTATTTCTGTTCCTCAGGCTTTACACCAGGGGGAAAAATAAAGTAACAGACAAGGTCAGTTGTTCCATGGGTAAATTGGCTTCCAAACCAGGTGGGTGAAAAGACTACGGAAGCGTATGTTTCATCCTCTGTGTCCGGAAATATCATATACTTTGTGTTGATTGAGAACAGTAGTGTTCCTGTCTCTCCAGGAGAAATCTCATGTGTACCAAGATGGACCTCAACACCTGGATGAACATATTTAGAAGGTTGTATTTTATTCAGTTTAATACCATCTATCTCTGCAAAGGCCGATTTTAGATCATACCACTCATTTGGCATTCCTATATCAACAGTATCTATGGAATGTGCGTATTCATCACAGGTAAATTGAATCTCATAACTTATTGTGCAGGTTCCATCACTATTGATATAGAGTGCGGAATAGTTTTTATCTACTGTAAAACTATAATCCTGACAGAAGATGCTTGCTGCGGTGAAGAAAAGAAAGAAAAGGAGTAGCATTAGTCTTTTTACCATTTGGGGGCCTCCTCTATTTCATAAACAGAACCACAATATTGGCAGGAAGCAATAATTGCTCCTTCCTTTAGTGTTATACTATTCTTATCAATATGAGCACCACATTTCTGACATTTCAATGTCTCCATTTTAACATCGCCTGAAAGGTCAATTTTCTGGGTAATCTCTATCTTTTGTTCCTTTGGATGGAGCCTTCTGTAAATGAAAACGGTAATACCAATTGTTATAGCTATAAAGACAAGACCGATGACAATAAGAATGATTCCAGTTGAAAGTCGTGCACCACTATCAACACCGGGGGCACCTGCAGACCAGATAAACAATACACCGAAAAAGAGAAAGCTAAGTGAGAAAAACCCACCGAGAAAAAGAATTGCTAATTGGATACAACCAAGCCCCTTTTTTTCTTTATTATTCGTCATTTTCCTTTCCTCATTTTAACACAAAGTCATTGAGTAATTAAGTAATTAGGTTATTCCAGAGCTTCCACTATCTGGCGTCTCTTCACTATAATTTATTTCCCATCCGCTATTTTGCTTTTTACTTTACACTTGTAATTTCTTCCTTCTCCTTACTCCCTGCTCCCCTCTTTTACCCTGCTAATTTATGGCTTCTATGAAGTTCCTTATGGGAAGGTTTTCCTACACTCTTTTTTTTACTGAAGATCGAGAATATGAAACTAAAAATTGGGAGTGTTATGACAAATGAGAAGAAAATATTCTTTATAACATCTCTCCTATTCAATTTCTTTATTTTTTTCAACATTTTCTCCTTATTTTTTATTCTTTACTACCTGCTACTTACGCTTTACGCTTTTCTTCCCCTGCTCGTAGGCTAAAGCCTGCGACTACTTTCCCTCCCTACTCCTTACTGTTTACTCCATACTATCATTTCTTTAGAGGTAACCGATGCTTCTGAGTATTGTTGCATTTTGCCTCCATTTTTTTCTTGTCTTCACGAAAAGTTCAAGGAAAACAGGTCTGTTAAGGAAGGGTTCGATATTTTTCCTTGCAGCTATTCCAAGATTCTTTATTGCTTCCCCCTTTTTACCTATTATGATTTTCTTTTGACTATCTCTTTCAACTAAAATTACTACCTTTATGTAATCCTTTTTCCTTTCATTGGCTTCACGAAACTCTTCTATATATACTGCTGTGCAGTATGGAATCTCTTCACCATACTGGAGAAATATCTGTTCTTTTATTATTTCAGCAACAAAAAATCTTTCTGGTTGTGAAGAGATTGTATCCCTTGGGAAAAGAGGAGGGCCTGGAGGAAGATATTCTTTTAAGGTTTTAAGGATGTCATCCGTATTTATACCTTTTAAAGCAGAGATTGGTATGATTTCCTTAAAGAGAAGCGATTCATTTGCCTCGTCTATTAAGGGTAAAAGTGAATTCTTGTTTACTAAGTCAATCTTATTTATTATGAGAAAAACAGGTTTTTTTATTTTTTTCATTGTTTCAAGTATATAGAAATCCAATTCTTTCTGCTTTATATCAATCATATAGAGGATAATCTCTGCTTCTCCTATTGTTTGCATTGCAATTCTCACCATGATTTTCTGGAGTTCATAGTTTGGTTCAAAGATTCCTGGGGTATCAAGAAAGATAATCTGGGAATTGGAATCGTTGTAAATTGCTATAACCTTTTTTCTTGTTGTTTGTGGTTTATGCGTAACAGCAGAGATTTTTGTTGCAAGAAGCGTATTAAGAAGTGTTGATTTACCCACATTGGGTTTTCCAATAATAGCTGCATATCCACATCTAAAACCATTATCCTTAGTATCCATTTTTTCTCTGGATGATAAGGCAAAACAAGTGGTTTGTCAACTGGATTTTTGGCGATCTATGAAAAAGCTATTCAAAGAACTCCCATATTTTAATCAAAGTAATATGGTCTTTAATCTGTGAAATCAGAGATTTCTAACTTTTTTAGAAATCTCAAAAAATTCCTGTTGACAAAGTTGTTAACTTGCGTTAAATCATACTTATGAGTTACTCGAGAAATTTCATCTTGTAATTTAATCTGTGTAGTCTTTTTTAGATGTAATCAGATGTATGAATAATGTATCAGGAGGAGAGATGAAGAAGATTTTTTCAAAGGTTGGCGAGAAGGAAGTAACGAGAGCTATCGTTGAAGAATTCGCAAAGCAGTTTCTTGATTATGTGGAGTCAGATTGTATTATTGTTGGTGGAGGTCCTTCTGGACTTATGGCAGGGAGTGTCATTTCTAAGAAGGGGAATAAGGTTTTAATTATTGAAAGAAATAACTATCTTGGCGGAGGGTTCTGGCTTGGTGGTTATCTTATGAATATGATAACAGTACGAGACCCTGCACAGAAGATGCTTGACAAAATTGGCGTTCCATACAGAGAATCGTCAAAGTCCTTATATGTTGCTGATGGACCCCATGCCTGTTCAAAACTTATTGCTTATGCCTGTGATAGAGGTGTGAAATTTGCAAATATGACCATGGTTAATGATGTAGTTTTAAGAGAAAAAAACAGGGTATGTGGTGTTGTTATAAACTGGACACCCGTTGAGGAACTTCCCAGAGGATTAGCCTGTGTTGACCCTGTTGCATTAGAGACAAAGATCGTAATAGATGCCACAGGTCATGATGCAACTGTTGTAAAGAAATTGGAAGAAAGAGGAATTATTAAATTAAAGGGAGAAGGTGCAATGTGGATAGAGCAATCAGAGGATTTGGTTGTCGAATATACATCAGAGGTGCATCCAGGGCTTATTGTCTGTGGTATGTCGGTCTCTGCAACCTTTGGTTTGCCAAGAATGGGACCAACATTTGGATCAATGCTTCTCTCGGGAGAAAAGGCAGGGAATCTTGTTCTTGAAAAGTTGAAGTAAATAAAAACTTATTTAAACGCAGGTTTACACCCAAAACAAATCCCTAATTACCCTTATTTCTTTTCTTTTGCTTCTTTAAGAGCTTCCATTAAACATTTCTGGAGATATGGACCAGGTTTATATTTGAATTCTGTATTAAGTCTTTCAAGCGCTTCAATTGCTTCGTTTGAAATTATGATAGAATACTCGCAATGACGTTTGTTCCTTGAATATGAATTAAAAGGTGGTTCATATTTCAAAATATGAAATTTGCTTTTTTTTGATTTCATCTTTAAGGCAATCTTTTATCTCGTCCTTTGCCGTGAAGTACAGAAATTGCCACCCTGTTTTGCTGAGTTCTTGCAAAATAAAAAGTTGACTTTTTAATCTGTCAATATCTGATTTCACAAATGGGTCGTCCATTATAAAGAATCCCTTTTCGCCCTTCAGGATTTTTTCTCCGAGAGCGAGCCGAATAGAAAGATACAACTGGTCGTAGGCACCACTAGAGAGTTTTTCTGCGCTCAAGAGTTCACCGTTTTCTGATAAAACCTCCACTCTCCTATTCTCGGTATTATATCCAACATGCTTATACATTCCTTCGGTTATCTTCATAAAATGTGCTGAAACTGGGCTATTCTTTCCGAAGAGGCTGGTGACCTTTTCCGCTTCTTCTTTCTCTATCTCCTCAAAAATTTCCATAACATTCATGACGGTTTCCCTTTTCCGTTTGTTTTCTTCGATAAAGGAATTAAGCCTTTCTTTTATTGCATTCAGGTCAACAGTCGTTTTGCAATGCAAATAATCCTCTTCAGATGGAATTATATTACTCGTTCTTTTTTCAACTTCCTTTAATTCATCCATAAAGTTGCTCATTCTTTTTTTAATTTCTTTTTCCTCTTCGATGAGAGAGTTCTTTTCGTTCTTCAAACGAGAAATAGTTTTTTCATCATAATTTATGTCTGTAGCTTTGTCCTTATATACCTCATATTCATCAATCCTCGCATTCCAGTATTGCATTCTCTCTTCCTCAGTTTTTCTATCAATTCCAAAATAACTTTTCAATATTCCTATCTCTCTATCCCTTACCTTTTCCTGTTCGCTTTTTCTTTGGAGTTTTTCGTTGTATTCTTCCTTTGTTTCTACTAATGATTTTCTTTTTATCTTCTCTATACTCTTCTCACCTTTGTTGATTTTACTATGCAAGTCTGGAATCTCCTCTTTAATCTTTTTAATCTCCCTTTCCACTATCTCTAAATCGTTTTTAATACTATTACGCTCATTTTCCATTTTTGAGAACTCTTCCTGAAATCTGCTGATATTGAAGACTATATCATCGATAGTTTTGCTTGAAAGCCCCAATTTTGCAGACATTAATTTTATTTTTTCAAGCGTTCCTGCAAGCCCTGCTTTTTTCCTCAAGAAGAATAAGAGTACAATAAGTAAAGCTATTGCAATTGTTCCAAAGATTGCTATTGAAGACCCAAGAAGAGAAGAATGACTCAGGATATATCCAATAATAGAGATACCGCACAGGAACCCAAATAGTATGTCTAAAATTGTTAAAGTTTTAAGAATTCCCTTTCCTTTCGCAATCTCCCGACTTGCTTTTTCATAATTCTTTATTTCAGGATTTATGTCTTCATCCAGTCTTTTCTTTCTATCTATGTAGACAGGAAAATCTCGTTCTTTCTTTCCAAGTTCTTTCTTCTTCTCCTTAAACTCAACCTCTTTATTGACCAGTTCATTTTCGAATTTGCATTTCTCTTCTATATATTTTTTAATGTCCCGTTCGGTGTCCCTCCAAAGTTCTTCCTCCTCATCATTGTAAATTTCTAAGTTTTTGATTTCCCTCCCTGCTGTCTTCAGTGAATTCAATGCAGTATTACATTTCTCGTATGTTTCTCTTTGCCGTGCATTTTCGTAATCATTAAGTTTCCCATCAATCGTCTCAATACTCCTTTTCTTATTGTATGATTCCTCTTCTAAACTTTCAAATCCTTCCTTTTCAATCTCTTTCTTTAGCCTTTCAATCTTTTCTATCAGTTTTTCAGCATTTATCAATTTTGTTTTTAATTTCTCATCCTTTTTGTCCCGAAAATCCCCCTCCTTTGGTGTTAATTTACCGATATCCAGAAGATGGTTTTGGATACGTTTAATCTCATCTGTTCTAAGTCCTGTTAATCTGTTCTGAACATTTCTATAGAAAACGTTCTCTTTATCTATTGAGAGGTCGCTGCTCCTTATTATAAAAATATCCCTGTATTCCCTTACACTTAATCCTGTATTCTCTGTTAGCTCGCCCTTTTCAGGGAATTTAATCGTTTTTCCATCTTCCATCTCCATGATAAGATAACCTTCAGGTGTTTCGTCTACCCTGTCAATCTTATCAAAAATCTTTTTCACTCTTTTGAAAAGGAAACGAACAATGCTGTCTATCAAGAGGGTTTTCCCCTCTTCGTTTCTTCCAAAGAAGAGGTTGAAATCTTTTAAATAGAAGCGTCCAAGGTCAACAAGTGGTCCATATCTTGTGACTATAAATTCCTTGATTCTCAAGACATCTCCTCCATCATTGCTCTAATTGCTATATTTCGCATCTCTTTTTGCATCGTACCGTCATAATCTTTTCCATTAAGTTTTTTCAGGAATTCTTTGAAGAGATCGTCCTCAAGAATAGTTTGGATATCCCTGAACTCTAATACAGGTTCTCCTCCAGATCTATCAATACAGATTTCTTTAATTTTCTCGATTAACGTTGTTTCATTCAATCCGATACTTCTGGCGTTGTAATATCCTTTAACCTTTAGTAAAATCTTTGCATTCTTTGGTAAAGTTTTAAGTTCTTCTTTTAATTTTTCAATCGGTTTCTCATCTTTGAAGGGGTCGAGTTCAATTTCCACATCTTCAAAATAGGGTGTATCAAGATGATATTCACTTGGAGGGTGGTCAACCTCGAAGATATTTATCATCCTTCTTCCTGTTTCCCTTTTCGTGATGGAGATGGGAGAACCAGGGTAAACGAAATAACAGCCGTTCTTGAGTTCACGCACATCAAAGTTGGTGTGGAAATGGCCTGCTAGTATATAATCTATGTTTAAATCCTCGAAATATTTTAGCCTGACAGGCATATATCGTTTGTCACCCTCTTCGCCGAAGTCAGTTCTCGAATAAAAGGTATCAAGGAGTTCGCCGTGAAAAATGAGTATATTCTTTCCATCTTTTCTAAGTTTCGTTTTTAAGGAATTGATCTTTTCTAAAATATCCTCGCCTCCTATTTCCTCAAAGGGAAGACCTATTATTCTTATTGTCTCAATATCACATGGTTCTTGTCTTAAGATTTTTACATCGTTCCCAAAGTTGAGACCGTGTTTATAAGCATCCTTATCATGATTTCCCGGTAGTAGATAAATCTTGAAAACTAAATTTGAAAATAAACCTCGTATTTTCCCCCGCAGGTGTTCAGCACTTACCCCTTTGTCAAAAAGGTCTCCTGCAATGATGAAAATATCTACTCTTTCCTTTTTCCCTATATCTATCAATGACTTGAGGGCTTTCCACCGTTCATCTTCATATTCCCTTAAATGTATATCACCTGTATGAAGTATCTTCATAAATCTTTTCTCTCCTTTTCTATTACTTCTTCAGCAATGTTTTGTTACTTATATCTATAGCAGGTAAATAAAAGAAAGTCAATAGTTTTGCTTGTTTTTACATACTGACATATCTACTTTGTATTTCCTAATACTTCGTGTGTCCGCTGTTTAAATCTTTTCCTTGACAATTAATTAAACATTTGGTATAAAAAATTATGCCATTAAGGAGAAAGAAACCTTGGATTTTTATTTTTATCATTATTCTAGGTGCAATTGTTGGAAGCGCATTTGGTCAAATACTCGGAATAATCTTGCCTGAAGGGGCAGTTAAAAAGGTGTTCCTTGAATCGCTCTCCGTTGGAATACCAGAGTTTCATCTAAATCTCGCAATAATCAGTCTCACATTTGGTTTGACATTGAAGGTAAATCTTGTGGCGATTATCGTCATTATTCTTATGGCATACCTTCTTAGATGGTTCTACTGGTAGACTTACAAGGATAAAGGAAAAAGGAAAAAGGGTTTATTACTCTTTATCAACTTTCCATATTCTCTTCAATTCTTCTGTGATTTTTTTTCCCTCTTTACTACGGGGATCGGGTTTATCCTTATCAGTTCTCTCTTTTTTTTCGGTTAAATTTTTAAAAAATTCAATAATAGAAAGTGTTGAACAACCTAACAGTTTGATCTTCTCCTTCACTTCTCTGTCATCTGTAACTACAATGATTTCACCTTGTTTTCTCTCTTTTTTTACCATTCTTACTATCGTATCATCTGCTGTTTCATTCTTTGAAAAGATAACATCAATTGGAGGAAAAGGTCGGCGTTTATCGTTAATCACATCTTTGCTTCCATCAAATACTATTGAAACCCTGTTTTTAATACTGCCAAATGGTCTAGTAACCATTATGTATTGAATAAATCCATCCCTTGTTTGATACGATTTTTTCAGTAAGGGTTTTATCTTGAATAGTGCGTTATAACCATCTATGATGTAATGTTTCATTTAAATCCATTCAGTGATGATTTCCGGTCTTGGGTTTGGTATGACAGTCTTATTTATTAAAAGTCCTTTTCTACCAATTACTTCTATCCCTGCTTCCTTTACCTTATCTATTATTTCCCTTCTCTCTTCTACCTACTACTTACTCCCAACAATTTTTTCACTTCCCGTGTGAGGGATGAACTATCTATTCCCATAGTAAGATATAATGTTTCAGTAGAACCGGAGGGTGCAAAATCCTTAACCCCAATCTTTTTAAATATTGTTCCCATCCCTGTCTCTGCAATGAGATTACCTACAATGATTCCAATGCCCGAATAGACAAGGTGATCCTCAAATGTAAATATTGGCCCCTTAAATACTGCCTTCTCTATATCTTCCAGTGAGAGTGCAAGGGGAGCAGAGACATTCCAGATATCGAGGTCAATACCTTCGTCTTTCAATTCCTCCCATGAATGAATAGCCTCTTTGAGGGATGAACCGTATGTCATAATCACACCCTTTTCTCCTTCACGAACTACTTCCACCTTGCCATAACTAAAGGTGTAATCTCCACCAAATAATGGCTTCCCAGTTGTATCAGTAATAACAGGATTTTTTGATCTTCCCATAACAACAAGGAAATTGCCTTCTTCCTTTGAGATATATCTGATTACACGGTCTGTTTGATTTGGATCGGCAGGGATAATAACCCTGAATCCGGGAAGGTTTCGTGCAAGCCCTAAAAAATCGATGCAGTGATGTGTTTTTCCATCCTTCCCAACATTAACACCAGAATGGGTTATGATCACCTTCAGGTTTGTATGATTTATTGCATTTAACCTCTGCTGGTTGTAAACCTCATCTATTCCGAAAACACCAAAACCTGCAAAGAAAGTAAGTATTCCCTCTATTGATAGAACACCAGCTATCGTGGCTGTATTATGTTCCTGGACACCCCCTTCAATAAACCATTCAGGTGCAATTTTCTCAAAGAAAAGGGTTCTCACCGATTCCTTAAGGTCACAATCGAGAGCAACTATAGGGCTTGATTTTTTCAATCCTTTATTAATCACTGCAATATTTTCAAGCGCTTTTCCAAATGCATCCCTGTTTCCCATCTTATCAGTAATGTTGCAATCGAATGGCTTCCCCGTTTCAATAACAGATGGTCTATAATAAACCCTCTTCTTTGCTTCGGGGGGTGGTGAATTCTCTCTCCTTTTTTTATAGAAACTAATTCTGTCCTCAATTCCTATCTCTTTGAGCGCCTTATGACATTCATCAGGAGTCAGTGGTCTACCGTGATAATACTCAGCCGCATTTTCCATGAAAGAGACAGATTTCCCCATAATTGTATGGCAGAGTATAGCGTATGGCGATGAGGAATCATTGATACTTTTTCTAATTGCATTATAGATCTCTTCATAGTTGTGTCCATCTATCTCAATTACCTTCCATCCATCTGAAAGATAATTCTCCTTTATGTTTACATTCATTATTTCATGAACAGAACCGCTTATTTGTAGTTCATTGTAGTCAATGAGGACAATTACGTTGTTAAGGTTGAATTTTCTGGCAAATCTCCTTGCCTCGCCGACCTGTCCCTTTGCCTGCTCAGCATCGCTCATTAATACAAATACATTGTAATCCTGTTTGTGAATTTTTGATGCAAGAGCAAAACCACATCCAGCTGAAAGTCCCTGTCCTAAATTTCCTGTTGACCACTCGCAACCGGGAACTTCCCTCTCCACATGACCTTCAAAGATTGACCCACATCTCCTGAAATGTGTAAGAGCATCTTCTATAGTAAAAAATCCCAATCTTCCAAGCGTTGAATAACAACCAGCTGATGTATGACCATGGCTTATTACAATCCTATCCCTCGATGGATTGTCAATCTTTGATGGATGAATATTCGCAAGACTGTATACTACAATATAGATATCAGCGGAAGACATTGGGCCACCTGGATGACCTGAAGCTGCAACAGTTGTCATTGTGAGAATATCTCCACGAATGACCTTTCCAAGTTCTATAAATCTTTCCTTTGTGGGTAAAGAAAGGGTTTTATTCTTAAAAAGAGAGTCTGGTTGTTCTATAAACCAGTCTTTTAGCATAACGTTTTCTTTTTTCATTTGACTCCTTCCGATTAAAACGATTTCTGAAAAACCAGAAATTAGTGTAATCAAGGTCGTTGAATCTTGTTTTCAGCGACCTATTAGTAGCTTATTGACTTTCCTTATACAATATTTTTTAGTATGTGTCAAACAATTTCAAAGAGATTTAGGAAAAAATAGATGAATTTAGTTGTTGTTAATATTTCTTGACATTGGTTGAAAATTATATTATAAAAGGTTATGTCTAACCTTAACCATTAAAAACATGGGGGTAAAATGAAGAAGAAAAGGTATAAATCATATCATCTAATTATTATTCCACATGACAAAACACAGTCAAAGAGCTTTATCTTTACAGTAAAAACATTAAAACTCTTAACCTTGGTGACAATAATACTAATAGTAACTTTCTCCACTCTGATAACGCTCCATACAAGAAATTTCTGTAGAATTCGAATTGCGCTATTACCAACACTTGATAAGAATACCATTTTGAGAAAAGAGAACAGAGAAATAAAAGAAGAAAACAAAAGCCTTGAGTTAATGATAGATAGCCTCGCAACTCAGCTCCTTTCAGAAAGAGCAGTTCACCGTGAGAGACTTAAATCTCTAAATGTGCAGGTGAAAAGGGTAAAAAGGTTTGCTGAGAACCTAAGGATAATGGCAGGATTTAAACTTGAGCCCAAAGAGGCACAACCCCCTGGTCTGGGAGGACCTATTTCCAAAGATAAAGATGCTACTTTTCTTTTAACAGCAGATGTGGAGAAGGAAGAGATTCTTTTAGCATTCAGTGCTGCTGAGAGGTCACTATTTAAGAAGGTTTACTCCTCTAAGAGAAAATTGCAATTTCTTTGGGACTATTTTGAAAACAAGAACTCTTTAATAGAAGGGACACCTGAAATAAAACCTGTCCCTGGGAAAATACTATCAGGATTTGGTTATAGAATTGGTCCATTTACTGGAAGAACGGAGTTTCATGGTGGTGTTGATATTCCAGCACCGACAGGAACGAAGATTAAGGCTCCTACTGATGGCGTTGTTATATTCATTGGTAGAAGGGAAGGGTATGGAAAAGTTATTGAGATTGACCATGGCAATAACTATAAGACAGTGTATGGACATCTCCACACATTTGATGTAGAAGTCGGGGACAGGGTAAGAAAAGGTGATTTTATTGGTGAGGTTGGTAACACAGGAAGGAGCACAGGATCTCATTTACACTATGAGGTGAGGTTAAATAATGTTGCTGTTGATCCTGTTACATATTTCAAGAGTGTGGAGGAAAGAAGAGAAGAATTTGAGTCGGAGGAAGAGAGTGTAAGTGAAACAGGGGGTGAATAGGATAATTTTATGGTGAAGAAAATATATAAAGATATTGCAACCTATTATGATCGGTTAATGGAGGGCATTAACTATGAAGGGTGGATAGAATACATAAAAAACATATGTGTCCTTAATCAATTGAATCCAAAAACTGTCCTTGACCTGGGATGTGGAACAGGGACTCCTACTCTGTACCTCTTTGAAGAGGGCTATAGAGTAATTGGTGTTGACGGGTCCATTGAGATGCTAAAGGTTGCAAAGAAGAAACTGAGTCCATTTAATCCAGTCTTAATCCTGAGTAAATTTGAAAATTTCACAATTAAGAAAAAGGTCGACCTTTTGATTTCGCTTTTTGATAGTCTGAACAATATCCTTATTGAAGATGAACTTCTTCGAACATTTATCTGTGCAGAGAATTGTTTAAGAAAAGGAGGACTTTTCGTTTTTGATTTGAATACCATTTACGGACTTTCACTCATGAACAGTTCCTCAACATTTACAAAAGAGAGCAGAGGTGTCTACAGTATCTGGAAAAGTAAATTTGATCGAAAGAGATTACAAACAACACTTTCTATTACACTTTTCGTATCTGAAAATGGGAATTATCGAAGAATAGAGGAAACTCATATGGAAAAGGGATATTCCTTTTATACACTTAAGAGACTCTTGAGAAAGAGTGGGTTTACGAAAATTACCTTCTATGAACATCTCACGTTTAGAAGACCACGTTTAAAAACAAAAAGGGTAATGGTTGTAGCAAAGAAGGACTAAATGAAATTTTTCGCAGACCTTCATATACATTCAAAATATAGCAGGGCAACAAGTAGTCAAATGGACCTTGAGGGTATAAGTGAAATGGCAAAACTTAAAGGAATTAAACTTATGGGGACAGGTGATTTTACTCATCCTATCTGGTTCGCTACCCTAAAAGAGAACATTTCTACTATTGGTAATGGTCTTTTTATGTTCAATAATATATACTTTATACTCACCTGTGAAGTCAGCAATATCTATGTGAAAAATGGTAAGCTTAGGAAGATCCACAATATAATTATTACTCCCAGTCTTGATAGTGCAGAAAAGGTCGCAGATTTTCTATCGCGGTACGGTAAGACTGAGTCAGATGGAAGACCTATCATTTCCCTTGATTCAGATAGGATGTTTGAGAGAATAATGGAAATAGATGAGAGGAATTATCTTATTGCTGCACATGTATGGACGCCCTGGTTCTCTCTTTTTGGTTCCAAATCCGGATTTGACTCGATAGAGGAATGTTTTGGAGAACATTCCCAGAAAATTTTAGCACTGGAGACAGGGCTTTCGAGTGACCCTGAGATGAACTGGATGTGGAGCAAGATTGATAATTTTACCCTTGTCTCCAATTCTGATGCCCATTCTCCTGCAAATATTGGAAGGGAAGCAAACTGCTTTGACTGCGAAATGGATTATGATACAATAACGCACGTGATAAAGGAAGGAAATACTGATAAATTCCTTTTTACCATTGAGTTTTTTCCAGAAGAGGGGAAGTACCACTTTGATGGACACAGAAAGTGTGATATAAGTATGCATCCTAATGAGGCAAAAAGCAAGGAAAATATCTGCCCTCGATGTGGTAGACCTTTAACAATAGGTGTTCTTCACAGGGTAATGGAATTATCTGACAGAGATTTTGGATATAAACCAGAAGGGAAAATTCCCTTCAAAAAAGTTGTTCCTCTGATGGAGATAATTGCATTAGCGGTGGAACATGGCAAAGGAACAAAGACAGTTGAAAGAAAATACAGAGAACTTATTTCCCGCCTGGGTACAGAGTTTGAGATACTTCTTGATGTTGAATATGAGGATATAAAAAAGGTTACAGATAGGAGTATTGCAGATGGGATATTGAAGGTTAGAAAAGGCGAGGTCGAAGTAAAAGCGGGTTACGATGGGGTTTTTGGCGATGTAAGTATCTTGGGAAGTAAAGAGGAGAAAGAACAACTTGAATTATTCTGAAAAGATAATCGTTTGTATAAGATCCCAGACAGAAAGTACGATAAATATTTAGGGAGTGGTTAATGGAGAAAATCTGGGCGCCCTGGCGTAGTAAGTATATTTTTAATAAGGAAGAGGAAGAAGGTTGTATACTCTGCAACAGGTTAAAAAAGGAGAAGGATGAGGAGAATTACATTCTTTGCAGGAGAGAAAAAACATTCATAATCATGAATATTTTCCCTTACAACAATGGACATCTAATGGTAGCACCATATAAACATACCGCACTTCTTGAAGATCTTGATGAGGAAGGAGGTAAGGAGCTCTTTACAACCATTGCCCTAGGTGTAAAAATTCTTAAAACTTCTCTAAAACCAGATGGTTTTAATCTTGGAATGAATCTTGGAAGGGTTGCTGGTGCAGGGATAGAGGATCATCTTCATATCCATATTGTTCCGAGATGGAATGGTGATACAAATTTTATGCCCGTTCTTGCTGATACTAAAATACTATCTGTTTCACTCGATGAAGTATACAGACTATTAAGAAAAACATTAGACAACCTATTATGATTGAGTGGACATCAATCCCCTGTAGGATCGGAGGGAAGAAAAATATTATTGCCATTGTTATACCTATTATTGTCTGGACCTTAATTCTTCTTTTCTGGGGAGTAGGTTGGTTCATTCTTTCACTTATCCTTGTGGGTTGTTCCATTCTTCCCTATTTTCTACCAACAAGGTATATACTTACAAGGGATACCATTGTAGTAAAATCATTTTTCACAAAGCAGAAAAAGAGGTGGGAAGATTACAGAAGTTTTTATGTAGATAAAAATGGAGTCCTTCTAAGCCCCTTCAAGAAACATTCGAGACTTGAAAATTTCAGGGGCATTTATATTCGCTTCCACAAGAACAATGATGAGGTTGTCAAATTCATCAAGGATATAATGGAGAAAGAGAATGAGACGGAAGACGTTTAGTGATATTGAGTTCCTCTCGGAGATAGTTGAGTCAATCTTTTCATCAGTTGAACTTCAGCGTACACTCAATATCATAGTAGAGAAAGCGGCTACAGTTTTGGGTGCTGATGCCTCTTCAATACTATTGATTGAGGAGGGGACAAGAGAATTAAGAATTAAAGCAAGTCACAACGTGAGCCCAGAATATGTTGAAGTATTAAAGGCTAAGGTTGGAGGGGAACTATCGGGTAATGTCGTTGCAGATAGGAAACCATTATATATACCTGATGCCATAAAATACTTTACTGAAAGAAAAGATAAATCATCTCTTAGGTGGATAAGAAAAGAAGGACTCGTATCCATAATCTCCTTTCCAATATCTTCGAACCGAGGGGATATTGGTACGATTAATATATATTTCAGAGAACCTCATAGTTTTACAGAAGAGGAGAAAAAGGTTATTTCTATCTTTGCGGGTTTTTCCAGTATTGCCATATCTAACGCCTATTTTTCTGAGGTTGGAATGAGAAAGATAAGAGCATTAGAAGCATTAAATCTTATAGGTCAAAAAATTTCATCTATTTCTGACTTTGAAAGCCTTGTTGAAGTTGTATATGGTGAGACATCAAAAATAATGAAAACAGAAAATTTCTATCTTGCTCTTTACAATATGAATGAGAATGAAGTACAGTTCATAATCTATGTTGAAGAAGGAAAGAGAAAAAAAACAGGTAAAAGAAAATTGCAAAATGGATTAACAGAATATATAATTAGAACAAAGAACCCCCTTCTTTTACTTAATAATGTAAATGAAAAATTAAAGGAATTAGAAATAAACGCAATTGGAAGACCTGCAAAGTGCTGGCTTGGTGTTCCCATTCTTTATGGAACGAAGGTTCTTGGCGTTATTGGAGTACAGGACTTTGAAAAAGAGGATGTTTATGATGAAGACGATATGAATGTTCTTTTTACAGTAGCTAGCCAGACAGCTGTAGCAATTGAGAAAAGCCGACTCTACGAAGAGACCCTCAGGATGGCAGTTACGGATCCTATGACAGGACTTTATAATATTAGACAATTTTACAAAGTACTTAAACTTGAGGTGGAACGCTCTAAGAGATATAACCTGAGTTTTTCCATTTTGATTATTGATATAGACAATTTCAAGGAGTGTAATGACAAATATGGGCATCTCCTCGGAGATAAACTTCTCAAATTATATGGACAATTTCTTGTTAATAACTCGAGAAACGTAGATACTGTTGCGAGATATGGTGGTGATGAGTTTGTTATCGTTTTACCTCAAACAGACAAATCTAATGCTGTACATCTATCTCAAAGGATAAGCAACAAGCTAAAAGAGTATACATTTAACGTAAATACTAAGAAGATTTCTTTGACGGTAACAATAGGAAAGGCATCTTTCCCTCAAGATGGCAAAACATATGTAGAAGTAATGAGAAAAGCAGACAAAAACCTCCTTAAGAGAAAGAAGGAAAAAGAATAACTTCTTATATTCCCTTCTTATATCTTTAAACATTCATTTACCCTTTATTGTTGAACTTTGTGCTATTCTGCCCTTTTCCATTTATCCTTGCACTGTGTTGTTTGGGCTTTGGGTTACGTCGTTTGTTTGGGATTCGCCATTTGGGATGTGGAGGGTCGGATAGTTTATAACCTTTGTCCTTTACCCACTTCACTTTATAATATGTATTGAGATAATCCCAAGCCCAGGGATTGCATCTTTGAAGACGATCAATTGCCATAAGAGAACCCTTTATAACACCCCATTTTTTTATTGCCTCATACGCATAATGCGAACATGATGGAGTAAAGTTGCATGCATCCCCTTGCTGGTCAGAAAGAATGAGTTGATATACTTTGATTGTACCAAGAAGGGAAACCTTCCCTGCTAAAAATTTCTTTTCTTTTTCTTCTATGGGTGTTCTCTTTGAGAAATCCCACATCTCATTTTCATTTGGGTGTAGATAATTACAAATGGTGATCAAAAAGAGGAAGCAAATGATTATTTTTGCTCTTACAATTGTTTTTTTATTTCCCATTGTTATGGTCTCTGTCTAAGGTTTTCGTTTAATAATTCACATTGGTTCATTGAATAAAGATGGTCTTGTATCAGCAATTGTTGGGACTCCCGCACTATTTATAAAATAAACAATGTCAAGGGTTACAGGCTTTCCATCAAGACCAACCCAGGTTTGATAATCACTTTTCATTTCAATTCTTTTCGATTCGCCTGTTTCAGGATTTACATACGTATATACACCTTTAAATAGCGATACATTCTGAGCAAGAAAAAGTGGAGGAGAATTACCAGAACCAAAGGGTGAAAGAAGAGTAATTTCATCCTTTACCTTTTTAGTAAGCTTTTCAAGTGGTAAAATATCTACTATTCGCATCTCTCTACTTTTTTCATCTTCATCCGACATTTCAGGAAAATCCTGGATAAGGAGTTTCCTTAGGGTATCCAGATTTTCGCGTTTCATTTTAAACCCGCAGGCAGGCTTATGACCTCCAAAGGAAAGAAACAGGTGGCTTTGTTTTGAAAGAATTTTATGAATGTTAAATCCCTGTGGAGCCCGTGCTTCGCCAATTGTATAATTATCTTTATCCCCTGTAATAATAACTGGTCTGTTGAACCTCTCTTTTAATCGAGATGCACAGAAACCAAGATAATCAAATGGGACATTAGGTTCATAAACAAAAATTATTCTTTCTTTTGTATTCTCGTCTATGGAGGTAAAAATCCTCCTGAAATTTTCATTGGCGATAGAATGCCATTCTTCGCTTTGTTGTATGAGTTGAGAAATCGTTTTATTAAGATAATCTTCATTTTTTTCCGTAAGTATTCTGAAACCAACATTTTCTCCCCATCCTTTTGTCTTTGCCGTAGAGAGCACTGAAATCATTCTCTGTATCATTTCTTCATCGCAGTTGGTTTCTTTGCATAACATTTCAGTTAGAATTCTGATTCCCATCCTCTCTGTTTTGCGAAGTGATTTGTAACCAAGGTTTGAGAGAATCCAGTTTTCGTCCTTTAAAGGAACCCTATCTGCATAGGTTCCAAGAAAAATAAGTGGATACCAATCCTTTACAACACTTTCCCATTCTTTATTGTTTAATGCAAGCAACTCTTTTGTGATGAACCAACCTAACTTAAAAGCAACGGTTACGCCTGCTATATTGCGGTAAGGGTATGATGAATCATTTCTTTTTGGGTTTATGAGCGGAAAATCTTTTTTACCTTCCATTAGCACTTCATGATGGTCTGTAACAACAACATCAATACCCGTTTTTTTTGCTACCATAATTTTGTCCCAATCAGATGATGAGCAATCAACCGTTATAATCAATGTGCACCCCATCTTGTGTGCCTTTTTTATGCCAGGGATGTTCAGTCCAATTCCTTCATCCCTCCTGCTTGGTATGTGATAGAAAACCCTGGCATTCAGATTTCTAAGAAGTTCAAATAAAAAAACAGTTGCAGTTATACCATCTGTATCCTCATCACCCCATATAAGTATTCTTTCTCCATCTTTTATTGCTTTACGTATTCTTTCAAAACCAGTTTCTATGTCAGGAAGTAGCGAAGCCGGATGAAGGTAATCAATCCCTGGAGAAAGGAGTTTTTTTATCTCTCCTTCAGTTTCAATTCCCATTTCGACAAGAACCTTTGAGAAGTTTAGAGAGAAATTGTATTTTTTCTGAATTTCTTCAACTCTCTTTTTATCTAAACTAACTATATGCCATTTCTGTAGAGGTGTCATAAAGTTTTATCCTCCCAAATCTTTTTCTCTGAATAATTCTTATTTTTTGTATTTTAACAAGTTCCAGGACTGCAATAAAGGTTACTATAATCTCTTCTATCTCTTTTTTCTCTATCAATTCACTAAAAAATAGTACTCTCTTTTCGGTAATCTTTATTATAATATATTCCATTTTCTCTTTTATATCAAACTTTGTTCCTATGATAGAATATACAGGTCTAATCCTAGTTCTTTTCAGTATATCTAAGAGGATGCTATTTATTTCCTTATATGTTAAGGTATTTAGTCCACTAATATGTATTCTTCGTTCACAAGTGATTCCCCTTGGGAAGCATCGTATCGCTTTACTCTCTTTCTCTTTTAAAAAAAGCGATATATTTTTGAATTTCTCATACTCCTTTAGTTTTCTAACAAGGATTTCAGCTTCATCTTTCGTCTCCTCTATTTCTGTAAAATCATGATGGGGGAGGATGGACCTGACTTTTATCTTTATCAGCGTGGCAGCCATTACTATGTATTCACCTGCAATATTAAGGTCTATCTCTTGAAGCATTGTAAGATACTCAAGATACTCGCGAGTTATCTGTGCTAAGGAGATTGTTTTTATGTCCAGTTCATTCTTTCTGATGAGATAAAGAAGAAGATCGAGTGGACCCTCAAAATTTGGCAGTTTTAATCTTAACATTATTCTTTGCTCCCGACTAATTCAAAAAGACGAACTTTTTGTTTTTTACCTCTTACCTTTACTTCTCCGATCTCAACTACTTTAGCCTTTTCCTTGATTCTCTCATATACAGATTCAGTGATAAGAATATGTGTGTTGAACTCCTTGTTCAGTGGTTCAATTCTTGCTCCAAGATTAACAATATCACCTATTGCAGTATATTCTGTCCTTCGCACCGAGCCGATGTTTCCAACAATAGCAACTCCTGAACTTATACCGACCCCTATGTCGAAGGTATGTTTACCTTCCTTTTCCCACTTTTCCCACAATTTCTTTAGGGCTTCTCTCATCCCGAGTGCTGCTTTTGCTGCTCTATAAGCATGGTCTTCATATGGAATGGGTGCACCGAAAACAGCCATTATAGCATCACCTATAAATTTATCAATTGTTCCTCCCCAAGAAAGAATAATGTCTGTCATTGCTGCCAGGTAATCGTTGAGTATACTTACAACTGCTTCGGGCTCCATCGATTCTGACATACTTGTAAAACCTCTAATATCGGAGAAAAGGACTGTAATATCTTTCCTTTCTCCACCAAGTTTTAATTGGAGAGGGTTGGAGATAATTTCCTCAACTATTTCCGTCGAAACATAACGGTCAAACATTCTTCTTAATTCTCTCTTACTCCTTTCAATGATGGTATATCTATACCCTATTGCGACAATATAGGAGAAAACCAGTGCATAGGACGGCCTTACAATTTCAAACCAGATATTTTTTATATCAAAAAGAATATCACATGTGACAAGGAAACTGATAAAAACTATTATTGTTAGGATTAAGCTTAACCAGGGTTTTAATTTAAATGCAAGATATGTAGTTATGATTGAAAGGGTCAATACTAATAGCAATGTTACAGGAATTGTAGGATAATGTATGAAGCATCTATTCATAAGGGTGTATAGTGCATTCGCATGGATTTCAACACCTGGCATCATGTTTCTTGAGGCAGGTGTAGGTTTCAAGTCACTGAGAGCAACTGCAGAGGAACCAATGAGAACAATTTTTCCCTTGAAGAATCCTTTTCCAACACGTCTCTTTAACACATCATAGAATGAGATATAACGGAAACTGAAAGGTTTACCAAGAAAATTGATGAGCATCCGTGCTTCCTCATCTACAGGGATTTTACAGTTATCGAGCTTAGCATATTTACCTGGAATGATCTCTATCTTCTTTTTTCCAAGTCTTGAAGCATGTAAGAAGATTACGAAAGAAAATGATGGATATGTATCTCTCTTAAATCGGTAGAAAAGTGGGATTCTTCTAATTATGCCATCAATATCACTATCTGTGTTTACAACACCTATATCCCTTACACCTTGTATTAAGGTCTTTGTTGGTACTGCAATACCAGCACCTTGAGGCAGTGAACTTCGAATTTTATAAGGGAATTTGTAAGAAAATTCTTTTGCATTTCGAAAGTCACCTTCCACAACATCGGAAGATTTGATAATTGCTAAAGGGAGAACTACCCTCCTTGATTTTTTTATTGAATGCATAAATTCCTCGTCAAAGCCAAGATTGCTGAGTACAATATCTATGATTTCCCTACTGTTTGCGTGAATACCTCTATTTTGAAGTTCTTTTTTTATCTGTTTTTCTTTTTTCTCTTGATAAATGCTTATTAAAGAATCTGAAATTGTATCTGGTTCAGGTAAAAGTATATCTACTCCTATTACCTTTACCTTCTCGGTGGTGAGATAATCAACAACTGATGCATAATACCATCGTGGCCAATCTCGAAACCTTCCGAGTTTTTCAATACTGTAATCATCAATATCTACAATGATCAGATTATCAAAATCATATTTCTTTGTTCTTAAAAAAACGCGCAGGTCATATGTTTTAAGTTCAAGAGGAAAATAGAGATAGAGGAAAACGGTAGTTACGACAAAAATGAAAAGTCCGCAGAAGATTGCAAGTAAAAGAGTAATAAATATCCTCTTCATTGAAGAACTACCCCCTCAAGGAGAGATGCAACAAATGTGTCTGGCTCAAACTCAATAAGATCATCGACATCTTCTCCAATTCCGATATACCGTATTGGAATGCCAAGTTCAAGCGAAATAGCGAATACGATACCACCTTTTGCAGTTCCGTCAATTTTAGTGAGGATTGTTCCTGTTACATCTAATACATCTTTGAAAATCTTTGCCTGAGAGAGGGCGTTCTGACCTGTGGTTGCGTCCAGAATGAGAAAAATCTCCTGAGGTAGGTCTTCTCTTTTTTTGCTCAGGACATTTTTCATCTTTTTTAATTCCTCCATTAAATTCTTCTTTGTATGTAACCTCCCTGCAGTATCGATAAGAACTACCGTATATTCTTTCGTAAAAGCTGATTCGATTGCATCGAAAGCAATAGAAGCAGGGTCCTGTCCTATCTGTGATTTTAAGATATCAACACCAATATTCCTTCCCCAGAGATATAATTGTTCAACACCTGCAGCTCGATATGTGTCTGCAGCCACGAGAAGCACATGTTCACCTTTATCCTTAAAGTGCTTTGCAAGTTTAGCAAGAGTAGTGGTTTTTCCCGTCCCATTTACCCCCACCGTAAGTATTGTATAAGGATGAATAATTTCTTCCTCCTTTTTTTCAGAACTAATAAGTAGATTGATAAGGATTTGAGATAAAAGAGGTATTACATCTTCTCTTTTTTCATGCTCTTTTCTTCTTTCTTTTAAGCGCGCTATAATCTCATTTGTTGCCTTTACACCAACGTCTGAGGATAGTAAAATCTCCTCGAATACTGGGATGCTGCTTTCAAAATCTTTATCAAAGAAGATACCAGTAGAAAGGAAAGCTTCGTGTATTTTTTCTCTTGTCTTACTTAATCCCATCCGTATTTTCTCAAGAAGCATTGTATTTGTAATCAGATATTTTTGAGCAAGTAACTGCTTTTTACAGATGTAGAGGCGTTCAATTGAACACCCCTACCGATCTCTTACGATATTTTAACAGATGCAACTGTCGATACGTTAGGTTCGGTCATTGTAATACCGTAAAGATAGTCAGCAGCTTCCATGGTTATCTTATTATGTGTTATTATAATTAATTGACTTTTCTTCTTAAACTCCTGAAGGAGCATGATGAATCTTTTAATATTGGCATCGTCTAAGGGAGCATCTATTTCATCAAGAACACAAATAGGAGAAGGTTTTACTAGATAGAAGGAAAAAAGCAAGGCGATGGCGATGAGGGTTCTTTCGCCCGTTGAAAGAGCAGCAAGGCTTTCAAGTTTCTTATGTCTTGGTTTTGCCAGTATTGTTATTTCTGCTTCTAAAGGATCGCCTTCAGCAAGCAGAAGATCGCAATCTCCACTTTCAAAAAGTCTTCTGAAGAGAATTTTGAAATTATCCCGGATCCCATTGAATGTAGAGAGAAACTTTTCTTTTGCTATACTATCAATATGTTCTATTGTTTTTAAAAGGTCTTTCTGGGCTTCCTGGAGATCGGTTTTTTGTGTAACTATTTCTTCTTTCCTTTTTTCAATTCTTACCAAGTCCTCCTCTGCCATTAGATTTACAGGACCAAACTTTCTTATCCTCTCTTCAATAATCTCTAATTCTTCTTGCAGTCTTTCTCTGGAAGATAATGTCACCTCTTCGTCAAAGGTTTTTAGGTCTAAATCGTATTCTTCTTTAAGCTTCTCTGATAGATTACTCTTTTTTGTTTCTATTCTTACCTTCTCCAGATTCAAATTTGAAATTTGCTCATATAGATTTTTTTCCTTTTCGGTAACCCCCCTCTCTTTTGTTTTGAGTTCCTCTATTTCCTTTTCCGTTTTATTTCTTTTTTCAATAATTTCATTGAGAGTGGTTTCTATGTTATTAAGTTTTCCTATTGTAGTCGAACGCTCTTCTCTAAGAACTTTCGACTTCTCATCTAATCTACTCATCTCTTCTTCAAATGACTTTATTCTCTCGATGTTTGTCTTTTTCTTCACATTAATACCATCAAGTTCTTTCTCTCTTGATTTTAATGCTTCCTCTTTCGCTCTCAACTCTCCTTTTAATCTCGTAAGTAATATCACATTATCATTCTCTTCATTTCTAAATGAACGAAGTTGTTCTTCTACTTCATTAAATGCCAATTCTTTCGAGTGTGTTTCTTGCTCTATCGAACTAAACATTTCGTTTTCGTCTCTAAACAATCTTTCATTGGTAACAATATTATTCCTTAATTCTGCAAAACCCTTATTTGTTTTCTCTATTTCTTTTTTTATCTTTTTTATTCTTTTCTCGTTTGTAGTTTTTTCAAAAAGCTTTTTTTCGTATGAAATTTCATCCTCTCTTAGATCTACTACTATAGCTGAAAAATCTGTATTGAGTTGTTCTAACCTCCTTGCTATTATCCTTTCCTCTTTTTCTATTTTTGCCTTTTCTTTTTCTATTTCATTTATCATATTCTTTGTGGTTTCCATTTCTTCGGTATTTGTTTTGATTTTTCCATTGATTCCAACCAATTCTCTGTGTGATCCTTTACCAGTGAAAAGAATACCGTTTGATAAAACATCGCCATTTTTTGTCACAAACGTGTATTGATTAAATTTTTTCTGAAGTTCTATTGCATCATTCATTGTCTCTACAAGGAGATACCTTGAGAAATAGGATAATATACTATCCTTGATTTTATCCTCTTTTTTAACATCAAGAAAATTTGATAGAGAACCCTTTATTCTTTTATCAGAAGGGGTTTTAAGTTGCGGGTTATTAAGAAATGTGAGAAATATCCCTACCCTCATTCTTTTCTTCTCTGCAATATCTATTATTTCTGAGAGTTTTGTTGGCTCAGAGAGTATTACGGTTTGGATAAAACTTTCTAAAACACCGAGGAGAGCTTCATTTTTATCAGGTGAAATGTCCAGTATATCAGGAAGAATAGATAGCGAAAATTCTTTATTAAAAAACTTCACTAGTTCGTTATACCCTTCTTTCTCCTTTCTGAAAATTTTCAGTAACTCTGCTTCGTTTCTCAAAATATTTTTCATCTCATTATACTGTACTAATTTACTCCCTTTCTTCTTCTTTCTTTCCTCGAGAACCTTATATATATCTCTCTCTTTTTCAAGTTTCTTTTTTATCTCTTTCTCTTTTCCCCTTTTTTTTACAATCTCATCTTTGAGTTGAGCAATACCTTTTTCAACACATTTGTTTTCTTCTTTTAGTTCATCCAGATCTGAAAGAAGTAACATTCTTAATTCTTCTCTATTTTTTAAATCAGCAGTATGCGAAATCTGTTTCTCCTGCACCGCTTTTATCTTCTCTTCTATGCTTTTCGCTTCTCGAAGTGCGTTCTCATACTCATCTCTTTTTAACACGTATTCTTGTTCAAGCGTCCCTATTTTTCTCCTCAACTCATTATTCCTTTTTTCTTTTTTCTCAATTTCCTTTATGGTACTATTCTTTTCTTCTTTTATCTCATCAATCAATTCAATAATTTCTGGAGTTTTCTCATCTAAGGAATTATTTTCGCTTTCTAAGTATTCTTTCTGAGAAATGGTATTTTTCTTCCTCTCGTTAATTACGATGATGTGCTCATTAGTTTGACTTTTTTCACCTTGTATCTTATTTTCTTCTATTCTTAGTTGAGAAATAGTATCATTAATCTTTTTTATTTTGGCTTGCTTCTCTGCAAGCTGGACTTCAATCGATTCAAGTGAACTTAGTAAATTTTCCCTTCTTTTTTCAAATGATTCAAGCTCACCTGTTATATGAGAAAGATCTTTTGCAAGTTCAGTGTGGTCTATATTTGCTAACACTATTCTTTTCTTTTTTATCTCTTTCTTTATTTCCTGGTATCTTTTCGCCCGTCTTACCTGTCTTTTTAATGACCTCCATTGGCGATCTACCTCTTCAAAAATGTCGTTTACCCTTACTAAATCAATGTTTGTTAACTCCAGTTTATCAAATGCAATCTTCTTTCGGTTTTTATACTTCGCAATTTCAGCAGCCTCTTCGAAAAGAGTTCTTCTTGTTTTTGAATTGGAGCTGAGAATGGATTCTATCATTTCTCTCCTGAAAATAGAATATGCTTCGGCTTTTAAACCTGTATTGAGAAAGAGGCTTACAATATCTTTAAGTCTGACATTTACACGGTTGATAAAATATTCGCTTTCTCCCGATCTGTAAAACCTGCGGGTTATTGCGACTTCCTGATAAGATATAGGAAGTGTGCCGTCATTCTCAATAACAGCTGTAACCTCTGCAAAATTAAGTGGTTTGTGGGAAAGTGAACCTTTAAAGATGAAGTCTTCCATCTTCTCCCCACGTAGTTTATAAGGATTTTGTTCACCTAGCACCCATTCAATGGCATCAAGTATATTAGTTTTTCCACACCCATTTGGTCCAACAATTGCAACTATTCCTGTATCAAATTCAAATAGAGTCTTTTTAGGGAAGGACTTAAAACCCAATATCTCAAGCCTGTTTAACTTCACATATTGAGTATAACATAAAGAAGCGGATTGGTCAAATAAAAAATGAGGAGTTGGTAGCGGGGGAAGGATTTGAACCTTCGTCCTCTGGGTTATGAGCCCAACGAGCTACCAGACTGCTCCACCCCGCGATCCAGTATATATTATATGCTATTTATATACTATAAAATTTTAATTTTGTCAACCCTTTTTTTGGGGTTTCTGAGAAAGAAATCAGAGTATTCGAAAAAAACCAGAAAATAACGAAAAATTTCTTGACTATTGTATTAAAATATTATATTATGAAGTGTTATATTAAGTTATATAAATAAAGAATAGGAATGATGAAAACTGTGGAATGTGACATTTTGATTAAAAATATTGGTCAGCTCCTTACCATTCCATCAAAGAACGGTCCAGTTATAAATACCAATCGTGAATCACTTGGAATTATAGAGAATGCTTATGTCTCCATTGAGGATGGAAAAATTAAGGATATAGGAAGGGGCAGCAAAGAAATTGCTGCCAAAAAAATTATAGATGCTGAAGATTGTATCGCTTTGCCTGGTTTTATCGATCCGCACACCCATCTTATATTTTCAGGTACGAGGGAGAAAGAATTCTCAATGAGAATTAGGGGGAAGGATTATCTCACTATTATGCAGGAAGGCGGTGGCATTAAATCCACTGTTAAGGCAACAAGGTTAGCATCCAAGGAGGAACTTTTCAGTGTCTCTGCTAAACGGCTTGATACTGCACTGTCCTGGGGAACAACAACCTGTGAGGTGAAATCTGGATATGGACTTTCCACCGCTGATGAGATAAAGATGCTCGAAGTTGCTTCCTTGCTTCAGAGAAATCATACTGTGAGTATTGCCCCAACGTTCCTTGGGGCACATGAAGTTCCTGAAGAATTCAATGGAAACAAGAGGGGGTATGTGGATCTTATTATTCACGAGATGATACCTGAAATATCAAAGAGGAAACTTGCAAGATTCTGTGATGTTTTTTGTGAAAAAGAGGTGTTCAACAGGAAGGAAACGGAAAAGATACTTAATGAGGGTTTGAAACACGGATTTCATGCAAAGATACATACTGATGAATTTTATAATATTGGTGGAACTGAACTTGCAGAAAAAGTAAACGCAGTATCATGTGACCATCTCATTTGTACGAACGATAAAGGTCTTTCATCAATGAAGAAAGCTGGGTCTATTGCTGTTCTCCTCCCAGGAACAAATCTTTTCTTGATGAAAAAGGAAATTCCTCCTGTAGATAAGATGAGAGAACTAACGGTCCCGATAGCAATTGGTTCTGACTTTAATCCTGGAAGTTCCCCTATTATTGCGATGCCAGTTATTATGAGCCTTTCTTGTTTGCTTTATGGATTAACGCCCGAGGAGGCAATAGTTGGTGCAACAATAAATGCGGCTTATGCAATAAAGGAGGAAGGGGTTATTGGAAGTTTGGAAGAGGGTAAATTAGCTGACATCGTTATCATAGATTCCAAGAATTACGAAGAAATTCCGTACTGGTTTGCACAAAATCGTATTGTTTATGTTATAAAAGGAGGGAGGGTAGTCGCAGGAAAGAAGAAGTTTCAGACTACAGAGGACTGAGTGCATGAAAGCAAAAAAGGGATAAATGTGGTTACATCTTTAACTTTGTATATTACTAAACAAAGGGAGGGAGAATAAATTGAACAGTGAGTATGAAGATGGGCTCAATGCTTTAAGAGAGAGAGATTATAAGAAGTCAAAGGAAATATTCTTAATACTACTCGGCAAAAAGCCAGAGAGTGTAAATTCACATCTCGGACTTAGTTTCTCTCTCTTTGAACTTGGTAACATTACTGATGCAGAGAAACACCTTAATGCCTGCCTAAGTTTTTTTGAATCACAACATAAATTATCAGAAGCATATGTTTCAGTGCGGGAGTTATTTAAAATGAAACCAGGAATGGTTAAATATACCTTTGACCTTCTGAGGATATACCTCAAGCTTAAATTTATGAAGTCTTTTGCTGAAGTTTTACTTGAAACAATGGACAACAGAGAGATATTGGAAGAAGTACTCAAAGATAATATAAGGTTACTTGTCCCTTTTATAAAGGATAAAGATATAAAATCAATCCTTAGTTTCAGAGCGAAGGTAGCAGAAGATGAAAAGTTAAATCCTTTCGAAAATCTCGAACTCGCAAATTTACTGTTCGAAATTGGTTCAACAGACGAAGCAAAGACTGAGTTTTATAAGAGCGCACGTGCTTTTCTCAATAGGGATTTAAAGGATAAGGCACAGGCTTTATATGTAAAGATAAAGGAGATGTACCCTGAAGATAATGGACTTGAATTACTCAAAAAGGAAATAGATGGTTATGGTACTGAAAAAAAACCTATAGACCTCAATGAGAGAAGGAAGAAACTTGAAGAGGTACTATCTTCTTTAAGGAATGAAAATGAGGCAAGGGTAAGATATTCCGTTGCTGTTGTTTACAAAGAATATGCGCGGTTCGAGGAGGCGAAAGAAGAGCTTTATAAAGCTCTTAGTCAACCGAAGTCACCCGAAAAGACAAAAGCGTATGTATTACTTAGCCAGATTTATATCGATGAAAAAGATAATAGGAAAGCAATAGAGATTCTTGAGAATGTGATAGAAAAAGATGAGTTAAGTGGAAGTGAACTTGTACCACTTGAGTATAAACTTGGAACAATATATGAAAGAATTGGAAAACTTCCTGAAGCATTACATATTTATGAGATAGCGATGGATAAAGACTCTGATTACCTTGATCTTGTAGAAAAAATCAGGCAAGTAAGAGAACTAATTGAGAAGCAAAAAGTTGTGGTTCCAGAGGAGGCCGTTGAAGAATTAATTGCACTTGATGAAATGAAGGGTAATGAACTGATAGAAGAAAAAGTAGAAAAAGAGGCGAAGAAAAAAACAGAGTTGAGAGAGAGAATCCTTTATATATAAGGAGAAGAAATGGAATACGAATCTTTTTTTAATTTCGAGAATGAACCTTTTTCAAATGCTCCTGACCCGCGATTCTTCTTTAATGGTCCTGAACACGCAAAACCATTCTTAAGATTAATGTATTCAGCCCAGAGAATGAAGGGACTTGTTGTGCTCACTGGTGTGGTAGGGACAGGGAAAACAACACTCGCAAGGAAAATTCTTTCCTCACTACTGAAAGATAAGGAATATATCCCAGGAATGCTTGTTCTCACAAGGGATGAATATCCATCATTCTGGCTCACATCAAAGATTGCACAACTTTTACAGATAAAGGATAACAATACTGATATTAATAAAATCCAACTAATTTCCAAACGGCTATTTGAGATTAAAAAAGCGGGAAGAAAACCTGTTGTTATTATAGATGAAGCGAATAAATTAAAGACTGATGCAAACCTTGAAGAATTAAGGAGCATATTGAATATTGAAGATGAAGAGAGGAGACTCATAACTTTTATCCTCTGCGGCATGCCAGAGTTAAAAGATCTATTAAATAAAAATGAATCATTGCGACAAAGAATAGCTTATCTTATAACCCTCGCAGCATTAACAGAGAATTCTACTGAAGAGTATGTTAGGTTTAGATTAAAGGTAGCAGGAGCACAGGATGAAATCTTTACCCAGCACGCATTTGAAGAAATATACAAATGGAGTAAAGGTAGACCCCGGCTCATTAATTCCATCTGTGATAATGCACTTCTTGAAGGTGTCCTGTTGCAGAAAAAGCCAATAACAGGAGAAATAGTTGGTCTCGCGTCTGAATCATTAGGGCTAAAATCTCAACCAGAAATTAAATAATGGCTAATATTTATGCATTAAAAAGTCAAGCAGCAAAATTGGTCGTAAAAGGCAATTATGCAAAAGCACATGCAATTTACCAGAAGGTAAAGGAGATAGATCCTGAGGAACCTGGAACGTACAACCTTATTGGCGATGTTTATCTAAAAATGAGGGAAAGAGAAAAGGCAGTCTCCGAGTTTAAACAGGCGCTTGAACTGTACAAGAAAGTTCAGTACTATCCAAATGCTATTGCAGTCTGTAAAAAGATATTAAGAACAGATAAAGATCAGACAGAGGTATACAATGATCTTGCTGATCTTTATGTTGAGAGGGGTTTTATCGGTGAAGCGGTCATTAACTACCTTGAATATGCTTCACGGATGAGAAAAGAGGGAGATAAAAAGAAGGAGATAGAGGCTTATAAAAAGGTTATAGAACTTGGTCCTCTCAAAATTGATATCAGAAATAGACTCGTTGACCTTTACATAGCTGAGGGGGAAAGGGAAGCAGCAATTGAAGAACTGGAAAGGATAGAAGAATTACTCATACAGCAGGGTAACCAGGCAAAGTTACCAGAAATTGAGGAAAAACTTGCCGCTTTAAGAATTGGTGAGCCACCTACATCTAAAAAAGAAAAGAGAGAAGAGTATACTGTCAGACACGGTTTCACGGTGGAAGATATGATGGGAGAGGGGGCTAAGCTTGGAGCGGAAGTTGAAGAAGAGATTGAAGAGGAAGTAAGGGAAAATATCTCTGGTGAAGAAGATGTTTCTATTGAGCAGGAGATAGCAAAACTACATGAAAATACTGTAATTCCCAAAACTGAACCTGTAACGGTTGAAAATCTTCCACCGCCTGGCAAATCAGAATTACAAGTGGCTCCAACAGAATGGACAAATTTTGAGGAGTTAGCTGAACTTTGTCTATCTGTCAATTCAAAGAGCGATGCTATAGATTACCTTTACAAAGCTGGACAGATGTATTTGGAAGAAAATAATTATGAAAAGGCAATTAAAGCATTTAAAAGGATTATTAACATTAGACCCATTGAGCTGCGTCCAAGACAGAAGTTAATAGAGATTTCACTTAAAAGAGAGGATATGGAGAGTGCAGCAGAATGGAATCTTGATCTGGGAAAATGTCTTTATCAAAAGGGAGCAATTGCTGAAGCAGATAAAGCATTTAAACGTGCCTTGAAACTCTCTTCCAGTAAAGAAAAAATAAGAAAAAGTGTTCAAAAGATAAAAGGAAAGAAGAAAGAAGTAAAAAAGGTTGAGATTGAGCTCCCATCTATCTCACTGGTTGAACTTCTTGAAGAAGAGGAGGGGAAAGCAGTAAAATTCAAGGTGGCAGAGGAAAAGGAAGTTGAGGAGCCGGTTACGTTCGAAGATCTCCTTGAGGAATTCAAAGAAGGAGTTTTGGAGTATATAGAAGATAAAGATTTTGATAGTCATTATGATCTCGGAATTACATATAAAGAGATGGAGCTCATCGATGAAGCAATTCTCGAATTTAAAAAAGCATCAAAAGGAGAAGAGATAAAATTGAAATCCATTGAAATGCTTGCCCTCTGTTTGATTGAAAAAGGAGATCTTGATGAAGCAGAGAAGATAATAAAAGAAGCAATATCAATAGATGGTCATAAGGAAGTAGAGTTTCTTGGCTTGAAATATAATTTAGCGCAGATATACGAACATACCAACAAAAATGAAGAGGCTGCTCAATTGTTCAGAGAAATACTTAATGACGATACAGAATTTAAGGAGGCAGCTGTTAAATTGAAAGAATTGGAAGAAAGGATTGAAAAACAAAAGGTTGTTCCAGAAAAGAAAGTCGAGGTTAAGAAGAAGAAAGGAGCCATACCAAAGAAGAAGGTTACGACTAAAAGAAAGAAGAAGATTTCTTATATTTAGATTCTTCAGAATTTGATGAAGGGAGAAAAATGTGGATTATGAAAGTTTCTATAAATTAAAATTACATCCATTTTCCAGTTCTCCAGACGATAGGTTTTATTATAATAGTCCGAAGCATTCAAAAGCAATACTTAAATTAACCCATTCAGCTGAGACAATGTTAGGGTTGGCTATATTAGTAGGTGATATTGGAACGGGAAAAACTACACTTTCACGAATATTACTTGATAACCTTTCTTCAACAGATGAATTTGAAGTGGCGCTCCTTGTAATGATTCATTCAGAAATTACACCTATCTGGATGTTAAAGAAGATCGGAAACCAGTTTGGTGTGGAGTTAGAAACTGACGATAAAGTTGAGATTATATCGAGTATTTATCAACAACTTATGAAACTTAAGGAAGAAGGGAAAAAAGCAGTTGTCTTAATAGACGAAGCAAATATGCTTCAAAATAAAGACATTATGGAAGAATTACGAGGACTTCTTAATATACAATTTGAAGAGGGACATCTTATTACATTTATCCTTTTTGGTCTTCCAGAAATGGAGGATTATCTTAAACTTGATAAACCTCTCTACCAGAGGGTATCTATGAGGATACTTCTTGGAGCCCTTTCCCCAGAGTCGACAAATGCATACATTAACCACAGACTTTCTGTAGCAGGCAGGGAAAATCCACTTTTTACTATTGAGGCAATGGATGTGATTCATAAATTTTCAAAAGGAAAACCAAGAATGATAAATACAATCTGCGATAATGTCTTGCTTGAAGGTTATCTTCTTAAAAAACCCCTTATAGATGAACTCTTAGTTAGAGAAGTTGTTCAGGATCTTGGTCTTTCAGAATAAAATGGGTTTCTGTGACCTCCATATACATTCCTGCTACTCAGATGGGACCTTTACCCCAACTGAGATTGTTGAAAAAGCAAAAGAAAAAAATCTGTGTGCAATATCAATAACAGACCATGATGAAATATATGCGATTGGAATTGCCAAATCCTACGGGGAGAAGAATGATATTTTAGTTATCTCCGGTATTGAACTTAGTGCAATGTATAATGATACTGAGATACATATTTTAGGGTATCTCTTTGACGAAGATGACAAAAAGTTTAGTGAAAAACTTAAAGAGATCAGGGAATATAGAGAAGAGAGGGCGAAGAAAATCTTAAGAAAACTTGAGGATTATGGTTTCCACATAAATTTTAATTTTGTAAAAAATCTTGCTGGTCAAGGAGCAATTGGAAGACCTCATGTAGCTCAGGCATTGCTTGAAAACAAAAATATAAACGAGTATAAAGATGCATTTGTTAAATATATAGGAAACGGAAAACCATGCAATGTTCCAAAATACAGACTTAATCCAAAAGAAGCAATTGAGTTGATAACAGACGCTGGTGGCATTCCTGTTTTGGCTCACCCAGGTAACATTAGGGATGATGGAGTTGTTGATGAAATTCTTAGATTCCCTTTTGGAGGGCTCGAAGTCTGGCATCCGGATCACACATCCAGACAGATAAAACATTATCTATCAATTGCAGAAGAAAGGTCTCTTCTTACAACTGGTGGCTCAGATAATCATGGGCATAGGCCAACAAAAGCACCAATAGGCGGAATTGTAGTCGATTTTTCTGCTGTTGAATCTTTAATAAATTACAAGGATACTCACCTGTGAAGAAATGCTCTTTTCTTTGATAAGTTCCCTGTCTCCAAAAAATGCTATATCAACACAAAATCGTGAAAGAGAATATCCAAAACCTAAGGAATAGACAACGTCTTCTTTTATTTTAAGATCATCTAATCGTGCCCCAAAACGGAGAAAACCACCACCCAAAGGTTTATGATCCTCCTTAGATTGTCCTATGTTTAATTTCTTTTTCTCTTTTTTTTTCTCGAAAAACCTGGATTCGACACCTGTATAAAGCCCTGTTTTTTTAAGTCCACTGTCGTAACGTAAATCAGTAGATAGTATCCATCGTTCAAGAAAAAAAGTAGAAAATCCAGCACCTATTTTTGTGTGGATTCTATCACTCTCATAATCTGTCCAGTAAACCTTTGAAAAGATATCCTTGACTGCGAAACCAAATAAAAAGGGACCCTTGACGTAAGCAAATCCAAGGTCTATTCCAAAACCATTGCCTGTATCAATGTTACTTGATGCATCAACAGGAGTTGTTTTGGATTTCTTAACCTCCGATACTGCAAGATTAGCTTTATAATATTTTATATTAATTCCGAAAAGTGGCACGCCGGCCAGGCTTCCAAGCATCTCACTTGATAGGGTTGTCAGGGTTAGGTAAAACTCATCTGTTCTGTATTCAATTTTAGATTCTACACTCAATGTTTCTTGAAGTTCATCAGAGAAAAGGGTTGTTATCTCTTCAACCCTCATGCTTGCGAGGGGATGCCATGTTAGTCCTCCAGATGGGTTGACAATGGAGATAAAATCTATAGCTATTCCGGCAAATTCAGGAAGTGAATGGTTTTCCAAGGAGTTTCTTCTCATATCCAGGAAGTCAAAAAGAAGATAATTATTTTTTATAAAACAGACTGCTGCTGGATTGTAGAAAGAAACAAAGGGGTCACCTGGAAGTGCAATGCCTACATTTCCCATTGCAAGGGAACGTGCCCCCGGAGAAAACCCGGTAAAATCTCTCTCAGTTACAGGCGAACCTGTAATTGGAGAGAAGAGCAAGAGAACCAGAGACAATATAATCAAGAAAATAAGTATATATGATAATTCCGGTATTCCCTTAAGCATCAGTTGTACTATAAACCCTGTTTGATTGGATGTCAAGAATTATTTAATTGAGAATTAGAAATTGGGATTTTTTCCCCCCTCATTCGGATTTTTTGTGCGAGATTCTGGTTGACATTACTAGAAAAACTGCTATATTATTTTTATGTTCATTAAAAAACAAAGGAGGTCATATGTTTAATATTATTCTTTCTCTCTTTTTTCTTTTTACTCTTGATGTACCAACACCTCCTTCCCACATCAGGGATATAATCCGTAAGGATATACGACCTCAAATTGTTGATATTGACTCTGTCCACTCATATGATGTTCTTTCGTATAAAATTAATCTGATTCTTGATCCGGGTGCTCAATTTATTGATGGCTTTACCGAGATTTCCTGCAAGGTTGTTTATCCTTCGATTGATACAATTACCATGGATTTTGAAGATATGGTGGTAGAGTCAGTTCTTGTAGATGGAATCGAAACAGGTTACACTTACGGAGGAGGATACTTAAATGTGATACTCTCATCGGCAGCATCAGCAGGCGAAACATTGACTGTTCATGTTGCATACAATGGATATCCACAATTGCATTCAACACCTTTCTGGCCGGAGGGTATCTTTTTCTTAGACAATGTTGTTTATACCCTTCAGTGCCCCGAAGGTTCGCGATACTGGTATCCTTCATGGGATAAGCCATTTGATAAAGCAACAATTGAAATGATCTTCACTGTCCCGGACACGCTCTTTCTCTGTTCAAACGGTGTGCTTGTGGATTCCTCTAATACTGGTGGTGGAACTATTACCTATTCCTGGAGACATGATTATCCAGCAGCAACATATCTTCATTTATTCGCTGCTTCTAAGTATGTTCAGTTAATAGATACCACTAGCACGATAGTTCCAATAATTCATTATGTTTACCATGAGGATTCAGCTAACGCACTTTTAGATTTTATAAGGATTCCCGAAGCAATTGATTTATACTCAACTCTGTTTGGCCCATATCCATTTGAGAAATTTGGATTCAATGAGAGTGAAGTAGGTGGTGGAATGGAACATCAAACGAATGTATCTCTTGGAAGTTTTTTAATTAATGGAACAGGTTCATACGAATTGATTTTCGTTCATGAGCTAGCACATCAGTGGTGGGGTGATATGGTCACACTTGTTGACTGGCGTCACTGCTGGTTAAATGAGGGGTTTGCAACATATTCTGAGGCGTTATGGTGGGAATACCTTTATGGGATACAAGGTTTGAAAACGTATGTTATAGTCCTTCAAAATCAATATATAAGCTGGGAGGCTGGTGGTCATTTGTACCCAATCTTTGACCCCCCCCTGCAGTATCTTTTTTCAACCACCACATACGAAAAGGCAGCATGTGTTCTCCATATGCTAAGGTTTCTTGTTGGAGACAGCCTTTTCTTTTCAACACTTAATTCGTATGGGCAAACATACAAATATAAAAATGCAAGTTCGGATGATTTTAAGAATATAGCTGAGATGGTCAGTGGGGAAGAACTCGGCTGGTTCTTTGATGAATGGATATATGGTGGCGGTTCACCAAAATTCCTTTACACCGTCTTCTATGATACAAATTCAGATTCATTTTCCCTTCTCACAGCAAGTGAGTCAAACACTGAAACTCAATACGAGATGGATTGTGAGGTGATGTTTATTTCTGGAACAGATACGCTTGTTGATACGGTTATGATAAAACCTTATCTAAAGGAGGTTTCATATATACTTTCAGGATCATTGGATAGTATCATTTTTGATGAATTTAAGTGGATACTTACACGGGGATTTGTGAATACGCTCCCGGAGCTTTCCAATGCAATACCTGGAGATGGAAAGGTGGACCTATTCTGGCACCCTTTCTATGATACGACCTTGTATACTTACAATGTTTTCTATTCAACCGATTCAACAGGTGGATGGCTAACGTCTAATACAACCCCATTTGATTCAACCCATTATACTGTTTCAGGACTTCAGAATAGTCAGATTTATTATTTTAAGATAAATGCCACGAACAGTAAGGATTACGAGAGCGATTCCTCAAACATCCTTTCTGCAAAACCTATTGGGTTTCCTATGGATAGGGGACTCCTCGTTGTTGATGAGACTGTGGATGGTAGCGGTGGCTCACCAATCCTTCCAACAGATGAACAGGTCGATTCTTTCTATGATTATTGTATAGCCCCTATTTCATACACGCAATGGGATTGTGCAGATAAGGGACTTCCTCCAATTGATACCCTTGCACACTATAAACAGGTACTCTGGCACGATGATGATATGGGTTATAGTACGATAAATGAATGTGCAGATGAGCTTATTACATACTGTTATAATGGCGGCGGTTTTGTTCTAAGCGGATGGAGGACCATGAAGTCCTTTACTTCTTCTATGCTTGACTTTTATGGAATTACAGATGAAGGTGAAATCACTGTCCCGAAGTTCAAGGGTGTTTATGGAATGAATGGGTATACAGATGTAGCGGTTGATTCAGCGAAAATGGTTGCTTCTTGGAATTGGATGCTTAACTACGGGTGGCATTTTGATCGGAGCAAAGGTGACACCATTGCACTTATTGAATCTCCGGATACCCTCTACGACAGTCTCATAACAGGGATGAGAAACATTGGCGGTACCAATAAATATATTATACTCGGTTTCCCACTCTATTTTATGGAGGGTGAGGATGCAAAGACATTCTTGCAGAAGGCGCTTATAGATATAGGCACGGGAGTAAGTGAAGATGAGAAAGGAACGATTAAAAGAGTCAGTATTGGAAAGCCGTATCCTGAGCCATTTTCAATGAGAACACATTTCTCTATTTCTCTTCCACATGTTGTGCCTGTTAATATTAGCATCTTTGATGTTTCTGGACGGATGGTCCGAGCCATTCATAGTGGAAGGTTGGACAAAGGAAGACATACTTTTACATGGAATGGAAGGGATAGCCAAGGAAAATATGTTGCAAGTTCGGTCTATTTTATTGTGATAGATGCAGGAAAAAACCGAATAACAAGGAAAGTGATTTTATTGAAGTGAAAATACGGAACTTGGCTCGTCACAACATTTACGCAGGCTAAACCTTCGATTCCACTCAGGTCAGGAGCCTGCAGCTACCCTAAACATCAAAAAATGCAACAAGGGGACTTGTCGCACTCCAAAAATATTGGTTTCCGAAATATTAAAAAAAATCTGTGTAAATCTGTGGCAGGAAGACAGTAGGTAGTAAAGAGTAAGTAGTAGAGAGAAGAAAAGAACTTAATAACCTTTGCGTTCTCTGCGTTCTTTGCGGTGAGAAAATCAACGAGAGCGGACAATGTCCTTTACCTTCATCAACCGTGTAAGGTTACTTCTCTCCATTTCGGAGAGTTTCATTGTGATATACTTTATGGTGTCTTCAAGATTTGGTATGAGGATGTATTCAAGTGCATTTACCCTTCTTCTTGTCTTCTCTATTTCCTCTGCCATTAGTTGAAGCTTCTTTTCCTTCTCTGCAAGGTGAATAAGTTCTTCAACTACCCTTTCAATTGCAAGAAGTGATGAATCGAGTTCACCTGTTGTATGAGCAAAACCATAGTTTTGAATACTGCCCTCTGTTTGAACCTTGAAGATGGGTGTTTTAACACCCATTGTAGATTTCTCTTCTATGGTAAGTTCGATCCTTATGCCAGGAATGAGCATAGCACTTTCGAGGAACTCAATTCCCATTCCTGCTTTGGCAAAGAGGTATCTTCCCGTTGCCTTGGCAAGTTCCCTGTCCACCTTTTTCCTCAGTTCCTTCACCTTATCCACAAGTTCAAGAAGTTGTTTCATTAGTTCGTCTTGCTTATCCTTAAGCAATTTATGACCTCTTTTTGCAAGCACACGTCTTTTTTTCAATCTTAAAAGTTCCATTCTGTTCGGATTTGTATCAAGGATCATGAGACCCCCTATTCTTTATATTCGCTTTTCTCACTCGTATCATCTTCTTTTTTGAATTTCTTAAAATATTTTTCTATATATTCGTCACGAACCCTTTTCATCTCTTCCTTTGGGAAAACACTTAGAAGTTTCCATCCCAAATCGAGTGTTTCTTCTATTGATCTGTTTTCATACTCACCTTGAGTAACATAGTTAGTTTCAAATGAGTCTGCAAAATCAAAATAGACCTTATCAATCTCTGAGAGCGATGCCTCTCCGAGAATGACCGCGAGTTCCTGTGCTTCTTTACCCTTTGCATATGCAGCGTACAGTTGATTGAGGAGGTCAGCATGGTCTTCTCTTGTCTTTCCTTTTCCAATGCCTTTGTCCTTCAACCTTGATAATGAGGGTAGCACATCGACTGGGGGTGAAACCTTTTTCCTATGGAGTGCTCTTGAAAGTATAATCTGACCTTCTGTTATATATCCTGTAAGGTCTGGTATTGGGTGTGTCTTATCATCCTCCGGCATGGAGAGGATGGGAATTAGAGTTATTGAGCCTGTCTTCCCTTTTATCCTTCCTGCTCTTTCATATATGGTTGAAAGGTCAGTGTAAAGATAACCTGGATATCCTCGTCTTCCTGGTATTTCCTTCCGAGCAGCGGATACCTCTCTTAATGCCTCACAATAGTTTGTCATATCTGTCAGTATCACGAGCACATGCATATCTCTTTTAAATGCAAGGTATTCAGCAGCTGTAAATACAACCCTTGGTGTTGCAATTCTTTCAATTGCAGGATTATCGGCAAGGTTCAGAAAAAGTACTGCCCTCTCCATTGCTCCTGTCCTCTTGAAATCGTCAATAAAAAACTGAGCCTCTTCAAATGTAATCCCCATAGCACCAAAAACAACAGCAAACTCTTCCTCTTTTCCGAGTACCTTTGACTGTCTTGCGATCTGAGCTGCAAGTCTATTATGTGGAAGCCCTGAACCTGAGAAAAGTGGGAGTTTCTGGCCTCTTACAAGTGGATTTAGTCCATCAATTGTGGAAACACCTGTCTGTATAAACTCGTTTGGATAGTTCCTTGCAGTTGGATTTATGGGTGAACCACTTATGTCCACCCTCTCATCGGGTATTATCGATGGTCCACCATCGATTGGTGAACCTAATCCATCAAAAACCCTTCCGAGCATATCCATGGAAACACTAAGTTCTATCTCTCTACCAAGAAATCGAACCTTACTTTCTTCTACATCTATGCCTGATGTTCCTTCAAAAACCTGTATTAATGCAGTATTTCTATTTACCTCAAGAACTTGTCCCCTCCTTTTACAACCATCAGTGAGGAATATCTCCACAAGTTCTCCGAATTTTATATCCTTTACTTTGTCAACAATGAGAAGTGGTCCTGAAACATCAGTTATTGTTAGATAGTCTTTATACATTCAACCTCCTAAACTGCATCTCCTATGCTTCCATCTTAATCTCTTCCTTTGAAATAGATGTCAGCTCCTCATCTATTTCATTCATTATTTCTTCAATTTTTACTATTTCATTCTCAGGTATATATTTTGCTCTTGCTATTCTGTCCTTTACCTTCATGGATTTTATTGAACTGATTGGGATTCCTTCCTCGAGTGCTTCTTTTGTTCTTTCATAAAAATATAGAATGACCTTTAAAAGGAAATATTGCTTCTTTAGTGATGTATATGTATCAACATCATGGAATGCGTTTTGATGGAGAAAATCCTCACGGATGGATCTCGAAACCTCAAGTATGAGTTGGTCTTTTTCACTGAGGGCATCAACCCCTACAAGTCTCACTATTTCCCAAAGTTCTGCTTCATTCTGTAGCAGCATCATTGCTGTTCTTTCATTTTTAACAAAATCTGTTGTGACGTTCTCCTTAAAATAATTTTCAAGTGAATCAGAGTAGAGTGAATAACTGTTTAACCAGCTTATTGCGGGAAAGTGTCTCATTGCAGCAAGTTTATCCTCGAGGCTCCAGAAGACCTTCACAACCCTTAATGTTGCCTGAACAACAGGATCTGAAAGGTCACCTCCAGGGGGCGAAACTGCGCCGATAACAGATAGCATACCTTCTCTTTTATCACTACCGAGACAGATGACCCTACCGGCTCTTTCGTAGAAAGACGCAATCTTTGCTCCAAGGTATGCAGGGTATCCTTCTTCACCAGGCATCTCCTCAAGCCTTCCCGATATTTCCCTCATTGCTTCTGCCCATCTTGATGTTGAATCAGCCATAACTGCAACACTCATACCCATATCCCTGAAATATTCTGCGATGGTTATCCCTGTATATACAGACGCTTCCCTTGCTGCAACAGGCATATTGGATGTGTTTGCAATGAGAACAGTCCTTTTCATAAGCGGTTCACCACTTCTTGGGTCTTTCAATTCAGGAAATTCTAAAAGCACATCCGTCATTTCATTTCCCCTTTCACCACAACCTATGTAAACGATGATTTCTGCATCTACCCATTTTGCGAGTTGGTGCTGAATGATGGTTTTTCCAGAACCGAATGGGCCAGGAACACAGGCGGTACCTCCTTTACCAATGGGAAAGAATGTATCAAGAACTCTCTGTCCTGTTACAAGTGCTTCCAGTGGAGAGAGCTTCTTCTTGAATGGTCTTGGAACCCTGACTGGCCAGACCTGTAATAGCTTTATTTCCTTCTTTTCATTTCTGTCCTTTATAACTGCGATTGTTTCTTCTACTGTAAAATCACCATCATTTATTTTTTCAATTGTTCCACCTGTTTCTGGAGGAACCATTATCTTGATGGTTACTAAAGATGTCTCTTTAACCGTTCCAATAATATCCCCACTAACTACCGCATCACCTTTCTTCTTTGTTGGCTTAAATCTCCATTTCTTTTTTCTATCAAGACCTGGTATTGAGATACCTCGTGTAATATTATCGCCAGCCTTTTCTCTGATAATATTTAGTGGTCTCTGTGTTCCATCATATATTGACTCAATAAGTCCAGGACCCAGTTCGACGGATAGGGGTATACCAGTAGCATAGACAGGTTCACCAGGACCAACACCTTCAGTATCTTCATATACCTGTATGGATGCAAGATCTTCCTTTAATTCTATTATCTCTCCCATCAACCTTTTTTCGCTAACATGAACAACGTCATACATTCTGGTACTAAGCATACCTTCAGCGACTACAAGCGGACCTGAGACCCTTACAATTTTTCCTTCTATCATAAACAGCTCCTTCCAAGTATGTTACTATAATCTATTTAGTGTTTTGTCAATTAAGGTACAATCTATTTTTAAATATTAAGAGGTGCTACATCTTTCTCCACAGTGTCTGTGTTAAGACTGAAAGCCTCACCTATTAGAATCTCACCTGTTAAAACTAAATCCATTTTACTTGATATGTTCCAGTATCTCTTTCAATGCATCTGCAACTTTATTAACCGAACTCTCCAGATCACCTTTGAATATTTTACTGTCCTTTTTTATCTCAGGTGAAAAGATCTTGATGACCAACGTTGCAGAGCCAGAAAGTCCAATCCTATCTGAATCGGTTCTAATATCATGATGTGTTAGAATAGGTATTTCCACCTTTTTTGAGATCAATTTTCCTCTCAAAGTAGGTAATCTTGGAATATTAATATCTTTTACAACAGTAAGAAGTGCGGGGAGAGGAGTTTCAATTATTTCATATCCATCTTCTGTTATTCTCTGTACCATTACAGATGTTTTGTCAATCTTTTCTATCTTTCTCACATAAGCTATCTGAGGAATGTCAAGATGTCCTGCAAGTCCAGGACCAACTTGTGCTGTGTCACCATCTATTGCCTGCTTTCCACATATAATAAGATCAAAATCAGCTATTTTTCTTATAGCCATGGATAGGGTATAGGATGTTGCAAGGGTATCTGCACCTGCAAATTCAGTATCTGATAGTAGGTATGCCTTATCAACACCCATTGCAATTGTCTCTTTGAGTGCATCCTTTGCCTGTGGCGGTCCCATTGAGATGGCAATTACTTCCCCACTTCCAACATTTTCCTTTATTTTTAATGCTTCTTCAACAGCGTGAAGGTCAAATGGATTTACAATTGATTCTACACCCTCTCTTATAAGGGTGTTGGTTTCAGGATTTATCTTTACCTCTGTTGTATCAGGTACCTGTTTTACACATACGATTATTCTCATTTTTTATTCCCTGCATTCTGCCAGCAGTGCTTCGACTGCATTTTTTGCTGCAACCTCTTCCGCCTCCTTTTTGTTTCGTCCCTTTCCATATCCGAGAATCTTCCCATTAATTTTTACATGTACCTCAAAGAGACTATCATTACCATCAATTATCTCCTGAATAATTGAATATTCTGGAAGGCCAAAATCCTTGGATAATGTAAGTTCCTGTAATTTTCCCTTAATGTTCCAGTCTTCCATCTCAATTTCTTCAGGAATAATATTTCTTTCTATAAAGTTTTCAGTATTCTTGTACCCATAATCAAGATAAATTGCTCCTAAAAGAGCCTCAACTGCTTCAGCTAGGATAGTCTCTTTTGCTTCACCGCCTGTTTGCCTTTCTCCCTTTCCGAGTTTCAGAAGTTCATTCAGTTTCCATTCTTTTGCCTTCTTGGAAAGAAAACGCGAGTTTACAATTGATGCCCTCTTTTCTGTCATCTCACCTACTGAAAGTTGTGGATATTTTCGAAGGATATACAAACTTACTGAAAGTTCAAGAATAACATCACCAAGAAATGCGAGTTTTTTGTTGTTTAATTCCCATTCACAGGAACTATGGGTCATTGCCTCTTCAAACCTTGTTATCTTTTCGAGTTCGAGCCCGAGTCTTTTATTTAGTTGCACCATTATGTAAAAAACATAGAGACGCTGAGAAGACAGAAACCAGAAATCAGAAGTAAGAGTTAAAATAATAATCCGAATACCCTATCATCTGTTCTCTGTTTCTCCGTGTTTTACCCCTACATCAACGTGTTGATATTGGAGTGGTGTTTATCTTGAATTATTTATTCCACATAATGCTCTAACACTGCAAGTGGCATCATCCAGTAAATCTATTAAGTGTAAGTGTTACATTGTGACCGCCGAAACCGAATGAATTAGAGATAGCCACATTAACTACTTTTTCTCGTGCTTGATTTGGCACATAATCAAGGTCACATTCCGGGTCCGGGAATTCGTAGTTTATTGTTGGTGGGATAACATTATTTTTAATTGTTAGAATAGTTGCAATAAGTTCACTGGCAGAAGAAGCTCCAAGCATATGACCGAACATAGATTTATTAGAACTCACAACCAATTTTTTTGCATGGTCCTTAAAGAGGAATTTTATTGCTTTTGTCTCTGTCTTATCGTTGAGTGGCGTAGAGGTGCCATGAGCATTAATGTAATCAATCTCTTCAAGGTTGAGTTTTGCGTCCTCGATGGCGTTTTTCATAGACAATTCTGCTCCTTTCCCTCCCTCATCAGGTGCGGTTATATGAAATGCGTCATCAGATGCACCATAGCCTATAAGTTCGCTGTAGATGTTCGCACCCCGTGCTTTTGCATGTTCCAGTTCCTCAAGAACAATTATTCCAGCACCCTCAGACATAACAAAGCCATCCCTTTCTTTATCAAAAGGTCTTGATGCTCTTTCGGGTTCATCATTTCTTGTAGATAGTGCTCTCATTACACAGAAACCTGCAAGGGCAATTGGAGTAATTGTTGCTTCTGAACCGCCTGTCAGCATTATATCTGCTCTTCCTGTTTTAATTGTCAGGTATGCCTCCCCAATGGCATGACCCGCTGAAGCACAGGCAGAAGAGACAGAAAAGTTAGGACCCTTAAAGCCAAATCTAATTGCTATTGAGCCTGCTGCTGTATTCACAATCATTGATGGGATAAAGAAGGGGCTTACCCTTGAAGGACCTTTTTCAAGTAACCTACTGTGTTGCTCCTCCCAGGTTGTAAGACCTCCTATACCGGATGCAACGATTACACCAATTCTCTCTAAATTTTCCTTCTCTAACTCTATTCCAGAATCCTCGATTGCTTGTATTGCACAGGCAACTCCATACTGACAGAAAGGGTCCATTCTCTTTGCTTCTTTTTTCTCAATATATGCGAGTGCGTCAAAGTCCTTAATCTCACCAGCAATCCTTGTTGGAAAAGCAGAGGTATCAAAGTGTGTAATTGAAGTTATCCCACTTTTCCCGGCAGTAAGATTTTCCCAGAATGTTTTTTTGTCGTTTCCAATAGGTGTTAGAACTCCAAATCCTGTAATGACTGTTCGTCTATCCATTTGTTTTCCTTCCGGCGTTACGTTTTTATAAAATTTCTGAAAAAGCCAAAAATCCTTAGATGGCTATAAGTAGTTTTTCAGAGATATCTTTATTATCCTTTCTCAGCAAGTTTCTTTTCAAGATACTCCACAGCTGTCCCAACCTTTGTTAGTTTTTCAGCCTCTTCATCTGGAATTTCAATATCAAACTTATCCTCAAAAGCCATTATGAGTTCAACAGTATCAAGAGAATCGGCACCGAGGTCCTCTATAAAACGGGCTTCTGGTGTTACAGCATTCTCTTCGACACCAAGTTGTTCGCAGATTATCTTTTTGACATCCTCAAACTTTGACACTTAGACCTCCTCTTTTAGTTATAATTTTATCTGGTATAAAAAATATTACATAACCAATCCACCATCAACATTGATGACCTGACCTGTTATGTATGAAGCATATTCTGAAACGAGGAATGCGGCAATGTTTGCAATATCGATAGGTTTACCCATTCTTTGAACAGGAATTTGTTTTTGATATGCCTCCTTTACTTCATCGGGAAGTGAAAGAGTCATATCTGTCTCTATAAACCCTGGTGCTATTGTATTTGCCGTTATGTTTCTTTTTGCCACCTCCTTTGCTACACTTTTTGTAAAAGCTATTATTCCAGCCTTTGATGCAGCATAGTTTGATTGACCTGGATTTCCGGTTATTCCAACAACAGAGGAAATGTTAATAATTCTTCCCCATCTCTGAGCAATCATTGTTTTTAGCACTGCTTTTGTACAGTTAAAACATCCTGTTAGATTAACATTTAAAACACTATGCCATTCCTCTGGTTTCATTCTTAACAGTAAACCATCACGGGTAATCCCGGCATTGTTGACTATTATATGTATTTTTTTAAAATCGTCAAGCACTTTTTTTACCGCATCAACAACCTCGTTATAGTTTGAGACATCAACTTTGTAAAACCTTGCAGTTACTTTGTGGGTAGAAGAAACTTCTCTCGCACTCTCGTCTCCTTCATCTATTATATCCCATAGTGCAATATCAATATTTAGTGATGCGAGTTTAAGCCCAATTGCTTTCCCAATACCCTTTGCTCCACCTGTTATTATTGCCACCTTCATCTCTTCCCCCATTTTATTTCAGTTATTAGTCATTGTTCAGGCATTTGTCATTGCGAGTAAACTTTCATATTCCCTTTCATCCTTTAACTTTTTTCTTAAAGTTATTGAGTGAGTCTGAATCATCAATGTTGTATACAGTAGCGTCCTTTATTGTTCTTTTGACCAGTCCAGATAGGACCTTCCCAGGTCCTATCTCTACAAATGTGTTAACGCCAGCTGTTTCTAATGTAAATAGGGTTTTTACCCATTGGACAGGGTTTAATATCTGTTCTGTAATAGCATTTCTTATGTCTCTCTCATCCTTAACAGTATCACCTGTTACATTCATAACTATGGGTATTCTGGGAGTATTAAATTCCTGTTTCAGAAGAACCTTCTTGAATGGAAGGAAAGCATCCTCCATAAGCTTTGAATGGAAAGCGCCACTTACATTCAATTCTATTATCCTTTTTGCTCCTTTTTCCTTGGCAATTTTCATTGCCTTATGAACTATAGGTATCTCACCTGTTATTACTGTCTGAATTAAGGAATTATAGTTTGCAGGGTTAATAACACCTTCTTCTTCAAGTCCAATGCAGATACTTTTGACTTCCTCTGTTGATAGCCCAATAATAGCAGCCATTGTACCAGGTGACTTTTCTCCCGCATGTGACATTAGCTCACCTCTCAGTCTTGTAAGATGGAGTGCATCAGTAAAGTTAATGGCTCCAGCTACGACAAGTGCTGTATACTCTCCGAGACTGTGTCCTGCCACAATGTCTGGTTCAATGGATGGCAGAAGAATTGAGTAAAGAATATAACTATGAACAAGTATTGCAACTTGTGCGTTCTTTGACTCTGTAAGTTCTTCCTCCGGTCCTTCGAATGAAATCCTTTTTAGTGGAATACCGAGAACCTTCTCTGCCTGGTTGTACATTTCCTTTGCTGTATTATAATCATCAAATATGGATTTTCCCATGCCGACATATTGTGAACCCTGACCCGGAAAAATAAAAGCAACCTTACCCATTTCTACCCTCTTTGCTTGTTTCCTTTAGTTTTTCACGTATTATTTCATTTATTTTTTCTTCCGCAACCTTCTTCGCTGTCAGTATAGCATTTTTTATTGCCTTTGAGCTTGACCTTCCATGAGAAACAATTGTGATACCATTGACTCCAAGAAGAACAGCGCCACCATATGCCTCATAGCTCATTTTATTAAAAAGGCCCTTTATTGCAGGGCGGAGAAGAAATCCACCAATCTTATATCGAAATCTTACCTTTACAGCATTCCTGATTGTGTTTCCAATAATGTGGACAATACTCTCCCCGAACTTGAGTATGGCATTTCCTACAAAACCCTCCATTACAACTACATCTGCTTTCCCATGGAGAATATCATTCCCTTCAATATTCCCTATGAAGTTTAACGTGCTTTTTTCAAGGAGGTGAAATGCCTCATATGTGATATCTTTTCCTTTTGTGCTCTCTTCTCCAATGCTCAAAAGTCCTACAGTAGGATTTTTTGTGCCAAGGATTTTTTCAAAATAGATGGAAGCCATGACGGCAAACTGAAGAAGGTTGGCCGCCTTAGTGTCTGAAGTAGCCCCTACATCTAGGGCGAGGGTACAACCTGATTGTGTCGGGAAAAATGTTGCAAGCGCTGGTCTTAAGACTCCCTTTAATCTCCCGAGAGTAAATATGGAGAAGGCAACTACTGCACCTGTATTTCCAGCACTAACAAATGCATCGACCTCTTTATCTTTTAACAACTTTATACCGAGTGCTATGGACGAGTCCTTTTTCTTTCTGAATGCATCCACTGGTTTTTCATGAGGTTCCACAACCTGAGGAGCGTTTACGATATCAAAATCTTTGTAAGGAACATTCAGTTCGTTAAAGCAGTCCTTAATGGTTTTTTCTCTTCCTGTAAGAACCACCCTGAGGTCGCTTGCTTGTTTGACTGCTTCAATGGAACCCAAAACGTTTACAAGAGGCGCTTTGTCTCCGCCCATTGCATCAATTGCGATACGAGTCATTTCTCTTTTATCTTAATTATCTCTTTTCCTTTATAGTATCCGCAGTTTCGGCATACCCTGTGTGGCAGTTTTAAACTATGGCAGTGTGGGCACATAATCAGTCCTGGAAAGGATAATTTCCAGTGCGTCCTCCTTTTTTTTCCTCTTGTTTTTGATTGCTTTTGCTTTGGTAAAGCCACAATTCCTCCTATTTTTTTTTCAAAAATTTCTTCAGAGGTTCCCACCGTGGATCAATTTTCTCTCGTTCACAGCTACACTGATTGCGATTAAGATTGGTTCCACAGATAGGACATAAACCTTTACAATTATCTCTACATAGCGGTTTAATTGGAATGGCGAGATTGACCGAGTCGCAAAGCATCGGTGCCAAATTGATTATATCATTTTCGTAATATTCTGTTATAACATCGGTTGGCGATAAACTTTCTTTTTCCCCCATGAGAGATGTTTCACTTGCGATAAAATATGAGGACAAGTTTTTACTCTTATCAAGAGTAAATCTTTCAAAGCATCTTGCACATTCCAATACAAGGGAAAAAGAGATTACTCCCAGAAGGGAAACCTTGGATCCATTCCTCTTTAAGACAATATCACATTCTATCGTTTTTTTAACAGTGTTACTGTTGATGCCAAGGTCTTCGGGTTTCAAGGAGAGATGAAGTCTATTCTCTCCCTCCTTTAATGAATGTAGACTCCACTCTAATGGGCTCGGTTTCATTTCTTTAATGCCTCCTTTAGTTTCTTCGTAAGAGGAGGTACAATATCGAAGAGGTCGCCAACAATACCATAATCACAAATTTTGAAGATGGGGGCATCTGAATCTTTGTTTATAGCAACTATTATTTCAGATGATTGCATTCCAGCAAGATGTTGAACAGAACCTGAGATACCAATAGCAATGTAGAGTTTGGGAGAAACGGTCTTTCCTGTCTGTCCGACCTGATGTGAAAATGGAATCCATCCATCATCAACCACAGGTCTTGATGCACCAACCGCACCACAAAAAACATCTGCAAGTGATTGAACGAGCTTAAAATTTTCAGGACAACCAAGACCTCTTCCTCCTGATACAATGATATCCGCTTCTGTCAGTTTAACCTGCTGTGAAAGATCTTCCACGAATTCAATGAATTTAGTACTTGAGCTGAGGATTTCTCTGGAGAAATTTTTCCTTACAACCTTACCTCTTCTTGATTTATTTAATGAGAGTTCTTTCATTACCTTGTGACGAACTGTTGCCATCTGGGGTCTTGTATTAGGAGTAATAATAGTTGCCATTATGTTACCCCCAAATGCAGGTCTTGTTTGTATTAACTTATTATCCTCTTTATCTATGTCCAGTTCTGTACAGTCTGCGGTTAATCCTGTAGAAAGACTCACAGCAAGCCTTCCAAATAGAGAACGTCCAATAGTTGTTGAACCTGCTAAAATAATCTCTGGTTTATATTCAAGAGAGAGCTCTTTCAGTACCTTTGTGTAAGGTTCCGGAAGGTAGTTTGCAAGTTCAGGTTCATCTATAAGGATAACCGTGTCAGACCCTTTTTGTATCAACTTCTCTGCCTCTTCTTCAATAGTAAACCCAAGAAGAACTGCGGAGAGGTTACAGTTTAACTTATCTGCAAGTTCCCTGCCTTTACCAAGTAATTCGTAAACAACAGGTTCCACCTTTCCTCTTTTCTGTTCAGCAAAAACCCAGACATCTTTATATTCTTCAAGTTTGGAAGTAATCTTTTTTTCACTCTCTATAATGATCGCCCCTTCCGTGCAGATTGGTACACATATACCACAGAGTGTACAGAGTGTCTTGTCTATAACTAATATACCATCTTCCTCTATTATTGCAGTAACAGGGCAGGAGTCGATACAGATACCGCACAGTGTGCATTTCTCCTCAATGATCCTGATAGGTAGACTATTGGTAGGTTTCTGATTCATTATTCTTCCTTTAATATATCGGTTCCAACTGCTTTTTTTATTATCTCCCTCAATCTTCTATAGGCAAAACCCTTGCTCTTGCCCTTCCCGGGAATGGGAACAATACTTGGCATAGGTCTAAGTGAAAGTTTCAAAAAAAGCGATTCTATGCTTTCTATACTGTCTTCTCCAATGAGAATAATAGAATAACCTTTATTTACAATATTTAAAAGTACATCTTTAACATTCTCTTTCGTCACAGGGTATATATCAATACCGGCCATCTTTAAGGGTTCGATAATGTCCTGTTCTCCAATAGCTGCTATCCTACTTGTCATCTTTTTAATTAAAGGTTATCGGAATTCTCTGTCTGATTTCTTCGGTTGGTATTTCGTTTAGTTTTCCTACAAGTATCATCTTTATGATATTAAGGTCCTGTTCTCTTGATACAAAATATGCCACTATCGGTTCTATGCCAAAGGTAACATAACGGCTGAGCTTCATATAATTCATAATGTAATTTTCACTTTCCTTATCAAAGATTGAGAAGGAACCGTCCTCTATGATTTTTCTAACACCTTCCTCAATAAGATATAAGTATGGATTATTGCTAAAGAATGAAGGCAATGATTCAGGGGATTCACTTATTAATTGCAGAAAAAATCTAAGTTGCAGATTTCCTCCCTCAATCAAGGCTTCCTCTACGTTATCCTTTGTATTAAAATATTTAATCCTTAAGAATGTTGATATATTAGTCAGGTCAATCTTTATCTTAACATAGGTAACGAGAAACGGTATGTTGGTCTTTTTTGAAAGAAATAGAAGATGGTTATACTCCAGATTATCAATAAGAAATTCCATAGACTTAAGGTTTTTTTTAAGGTAATGTTGCGCCAGTGCCTGTCCAATAACTTCCCTCATAAACTCAGGTAGAAGGTGAAAATTGTCTGTCTCAAAAGCTGTTTTCATTACCTCAGCAGGGATGGTTCCGAAATCGCTGAGAACAATTGATGTAGCCACTTCGCTTAGTCTCCTTTTAAGCAGTACCTTTAGATTGTGAAAGTCATAAGGTATTCGGAATAGATGTTTGACATCAGGATCGAGTATCAATCTTTCCATGAGGTCGAATGAGATAAGTCTCTCTATCTTTACAAATTCTCCGTATTTCCCCGGGTCTTTCATTTCACCTACTGTATCATCGTAAGCAGTATCCTCAAGGTAGATAAGTACATCACTAATAGAGCGACTGTTGATCATCTTTTCTACTTTTGATGAAGAAAGGAGCTTGGTCTCAAGCACCCTTATCCTTCCCGTTGCGTATGTATATTTTAAATCAGGCTTAAATTCAACTGTTTGATTCAAGGTTTTTCTCCATAAGATTTCTCTGTGTTCTCTGTGGTTTTCAGGCAAAGAGGGTTTTTGCAAGTTCGCTTTCGAGTCGTTCCTTTATTCTACCAAGGATTGTATCAATTGTCGCATTAAATTCGTATTTATCTTTCTTCAGTATGCATCCACCATCAAAATCACCTTTTTCAAATGGTATAGTTTCCTTAAAATGTAGTTTCTCGAGTATTTCTTTGAAAACTTCTTTGCCAAATCTATTAACATCTCCTTTTGCAAGAATAAACACAAAATTGTCTCCTTTTACCTCCTTTTTAATAATATTGGCTATAAAACTGATGTATTCTGACTTCTTTAGTGAGAGTAATCTCTTTTTTGCTTCATCAAAAACCGAGTCAATGATTCTTCGCTTCTCTTGAAGAAGTTTTTTTCTGTTTTGCATCCTTGCTTCTGATAACCTTCTTTCCAGTTCCTTTCTTTTTGCATCCTTTGCGATTACTCCTGTTTCCTTCTCTATTTCACCAGCCCTATTAGTCGCTTGTTTGAGTATCTCATCTGCCCTAAATTTTGCTTCTTGAAGGATCTTGTCTGCTTCAGTTTTTGCGTCACTTAAAATTTTTGCTCTAATTTTGGTATCAGTCAAATTAATTCCTCCTTAGTTGATGTTTTATTCGCATGAATGTATTATCCATTTTTAAGAAAATTATGTTATTTTATATGCGAAATTGCTTTCTAAACTTTAGCCAATAAGAAAATAGTTATAATTAATCCCAAGACTGCATATGTTTCTACCATAACTGCGTACATTACTCCTTTCATTGCCTGATCAGCCCTTTTTGCAACCAGGTTTGCGCCAGCCGCACAAACTTTTCCCTGGTGTATGGCTGAGACAAAGCCGGCTATAGCGATAGGAAGGCAGGCAAAGAGGATACGCCATCCATCAATCATGGTTAGATTTGGTGTTATTTTTCCCATAGCGAGCATGGAAGCAAGAAAACCGTAGAATCCCTGTGTTCCAGGTAGAACAACGAGGATGAAAAGGCTTCCAAATTTCTCCGGGTCTTCACTGAGTACTCCTGCTGCTTGCTGACCAACAATACCAATGCCTATTGCTGACCCGATTCCAGCTAGGAATGCTGCCATAGCACTACCAGCGATTGCAATTCCTACTCCATCCATGTAACCTCCTTTTTAAATTTCCTAATTTCCATTTTCCTATTACGCAGTTTCGTTTTTCAACATTATTAAAATTATGCTTCTTTAAGAATTATGTATTTTTCGTTTCTTCTTAAAGGATTAAAGGTTTTACCACCTCCGGTGAAGAATTTCTGGAAGAATTCAACATACTGCAGCCTTAAAGTATGCACAAAACCACCAAGGGTATTTATCCCCAAATTGAAGAGATGACCACAGACAAGGATAATAACAAAAATGACAATCCCTACAATGGGAATACCAAGTGTCATTCTTGCGATATCATTAATAGCTCCTGCAATTCCTGCAGTTACAAGTCCGAGAGCCATTAACCTGATATAAGAAAGAAAGTCACCAAGATATGAGAAAATACCACCAAGAATGAAGAACCTAAGACCGCCTAGGAAAAGTCTGAAAAAGGGATTCTTTTCGTTCCGTGCACCAAAGATGAAAACTAATAATGCACTAACACAGAAAATAATCCCTGAGGGCAAGAGGTAAGTTTCTGGTAGTAATTTTTTTGGTGTTAAATTGAGTTGAATACAGAAATCAGTTGAGAAAAGCATTAAAAGGAGAGAGGTAATTATCGCTATCCAGACGATTCCTTCAAAGAATGCATCTGTAAATCTTTTGTCTTTTATATATTCATACAGTTTTATAAAAAGTCCCCAATAAATCTGTATGCATCCAAGGAAAAGAGCCAATCTGTAAAAGACAAAGTAGGATTTCATCGGATCAAAGAGCATTATCTCTTTTGTTATTTTGTCTAAAAAACTGCCCCTAAATAAGTCGCCAAACCACCCCCCGAGAAGAGCGCCTTCAATTATAGCAAAAATGGCTCCAATGAAGATAAGCCAGAGAAACTTCCTTCCCGTGGGAATCTTCTTCATGAGAAATAGTGCTAAGAGGGCAAGGACAATACCATATCCAGCATCGGTAATGCACATACCGAAGAAGACAGCAAAAAAGACAGCAAGAAGAGGACTTGGATCAAGTTCCTTGTAATTTGGTGTGCCGTAGAGGTTGGTAACGATTTCAAAAGGCTGAAAGATTGTTTTATTGACCAATTTCACCGGAGGCTTTTCATCTTCTTCAGGTTCAATGTCAAGCATCATGGCTGCTTCATACGAATTGACAAGATTTTTTAATGTTTCCTTCCTTTTTGTTTCCACCCATCCCTCGATAATATAAGTAGTCTTTGTTCTCGTTGCATCCTGAATTGCATGTAACCTTGTTATCTCATTTAATGTATGTTCGTATATTATTAGAAGTTCCTGGTAAAAACCTACAAATTCCTTCCCTTGTTCAATAAGATTTTCTGTCTCATCTTCTACCATCTGTATCCTGGTTTGTATCTCCCTTAATATGTCGGATGGTTTTCCCTCAAAACCTCTGAAATCCTCTACTGAGAAGTTTATTTCGTCAAGAAAACTCCGAGCTTTTTCCTCATTACTTTTGTGAAAAATGACAATAAGGTATACCTCGTTTTTTGATTCATCAATTTTCTCAATCTCAATTCCAGCTTCCTCTGTTTTTTTTACCGTCTCGTCCTTGAAATATCTTTTATTTACTGTTCCTGCAAGTACTAATGAAGTAGCAGTAGTTTTAAGTAATTCCACAGGTGTAGAAAGACCAAGCCAGGGTTCGATTATTTCCTTATTTGATGATAGATGATCTTTCTCTGCTCTAAGTTTAGATAGTTGGATGTTTAAGATTTTAATTCTTTCTGTTATCTTTTCAAATTCAAAATTCTTAACTGTATCGATGAATTTTTCCTCTGAAACCGGAACTCTTTGTGGAATAAGCCCCTCGAGAAAACCACCTTTTTTGATAAAGTTTTGTAGGAATTTTCTTGTATCGTCAAGATGGTTTAGCTGTGACTCTAAGTGTCTTATTCTTTCACCATCGGAAGTTTCATACTCGTTCTCTGCCGACTCTTCTTTTATTTTTGTAATATGGAGTGCGGATTCATCCTGGAGGTGTTTTAATAGTTCTTCCTTGTGAGAGGAATGAAGAGCAATTGAAACCTTTGTCATTCGAGCTATTGCCATTAGCCCAAAATCTCCTTTAGTACCCTCTTTACAGCTGCTTCAAAGCCCTTTTTTGACTTTGAAAGAGTTTCCTGTTTATCCTTTTCCATTTTGGCTTTTATCTTAACGAGCTCTTTTTCTGCTTCCTTTTTTGCTTCTTTTAAAGCAACCTCTATTTCACCTTCTCTTTTTGCCATTGCATCATTAATGGTTTTTCGAGCCTTATTTCTGGCTTCTTCAATTACTTTTTCTGCCTTTACCTCTGCGTTTTTCTTAATTGTATCTGCTTCCTTTTCAGTTTTTAAGATTGTATTTACAAGATCCATATTTACTTAACCTCCCTGTTTAATGTGTGTTTTTTTAACATAGTTTACTATATATGTCAAGGAAAAAAGAAAACCTGTA